>DATBYI010000258.1:0-26393 GCA_036513815.1 Solirubrobacteraceae bacterium | reverse complement strand
ATCGACCCGCTCGGGACCCGCGAGCACGGCGTTCAGCACCACCGGGTCCAGGATGTCCCAGCGCTCCGGCTCGCTCACGATTGCGCCGTGGCCGTGCCGGACCGTGACAACTCCTCGCTCCTCGAGCCCCCGGAGCGCCTCCCGGACCACGCCCCGGCTGATCCCAAACCGCTCCGCGAGATCGGTTTCGCGCGGCAGCAACGCCCCGGGCGGCCAATCGTTCAGGATCTCAGCCATGAGCACACCCAACACCTGGGCGCTCAGCCGGGGCGAGCGACCGAACGACTGGGGATCGGTGACCGAACTCATCCCGCCAATCCCCCTAGATGCTCCCTCAGTGATCCGATGATTGGGCGATCTTATCACTTGACGGCGTCCGCAGGTGAAGCCTAACTCGCCCGAACGGATCCAGCTGGCGCTCGACGTCGCGCAATCCGCGCCTCGTCTGCCGGAGCCCGGGGCGGTCGGCCTTCGTCAGGTTGAGTAGGGCATGCGAACCCTCGCGAGCGGAGCACCTCCGCGGCGCAGAACGAGCGCGACTTTCAAGCCCTCAAAGCCGCGGCCGACACGCTGATTGATTTCGCACGCGCGGTCGAGGCCGCCGGATCGACGGCGTCTGGCTTTCAGATCCGCCCCCTCACCCCGCGCTCGGTCCGCTGCTGGGTATCGCTCTACGCGCGGAGCGCACGATCCGCCTCCGCCTTGGTGCCAACGTTGTGCCGCTTGGCCGCAACCAGTTCGCGCTCGCCGAGCAGCTCGCCCAGCTCGACCAGGTTTCGGACGGCAGGCTGCTGCTCACCTTCGTCGCCGGCATCACCGAGGCCGGCCGGGATGTAGATCGCGAGCCGTTCGGGATGAGCATCGCCCACGCACGCACCGAGCCGGCCCCCGAACTTCCACGCACGATCCAGCGGCGCCGCCCCGATATCGAACCCACGCGAGCTGATCCCCGTCGGCCGGGACGCGCTGCGCACGCTCCTGGAGCAGTACATCGATGCGGGACTGTCGAAATTCGTCGGCCGCCCGGCCGGGGAGGTCGGCTCCTGGACCGCAGAGGCCGAATGCCTCGCACGCGCGATCCTCGCCTCCCAAACACGCTCATGATTCCTTTCATCGCGAAGCCGTCCCGCGGCGCAGACACGACTGATTACTCCTGCCGCGCCCACCGCTCGCGGGATTGTGCGCCGCGTCACGGTTCAAGCGCGGACGGTGGCACGTTTGTGCTAACGTCTAGCGCGTCGTCATAATCAGACATCAGATTATGCGAGGGAGGTGACGTGAGCCTGGACGGGCGCAGAGTTCTGATCACGGGGGGAAGCAGTGGGATTGGCGCCGCGCTCGCGGAGGTGTGTGTACAGCGCGGCGCGCGCGTTGGCATCATCGGGCGTGACGAGCGCCGCCTCGGCGAGGTGGCTAGCAGGACTGGAGCGGTCGCGGTCGCCGCCGACATCACAACACCCGCAGATTGTGACCGAGCTGTCGCGGCCATTTCCGATCAACTGGACGGAATCGACGCGCTCGTGAACAACGCCGGGGCAATGCTCCACAGCCGCATCTCAGCGGGTGTCGTGGAGGACTGGGAGCAGATGATCGCCGTGAATGTCCTCGGCCTGCTCTATATCACGCATGCGACGCTCCCACACCTCCGCGCAGCCGACCATGCGGATGTGGTGAACGTCTCGTCCATCGCCGCAGATCGGATCTCAGTCCCCGACTTTGCCGTGTACGGAGCGACCAAGGCGATGGTCCTCCGGCTGACGGAGGCACTCCGTGCCGACCTTGGCGAGAAGGACGACATCCGTGTATCGATGATCAAGCCGGGGACCACGAACACGGAAGGATTCGGGCCCGGCATCCGCGACGTGCGACTCCGCAGCCAGGTGGAAGCCCTGAAGCAGCGCACCGGCATGGATCCGCGCGCGGTCTCGGAACAGATCTGCCACCTGATCGCCGCGCCGCGGTCCGTCTGCGTCGCCGAGATGGTCCTGATCCCTCACCAGCCGATGCCGAGCGGCTCGCGAGCCCGCGCATAGTTTCGTCGGAGTATCGGACCCACTGATTAAATGGCGCCAGGTTACAGGTTGATTGACGGACCCCAGTGAACGCCCGAAAGACACCATGTCATTGCCTTATAAGCTGATCGACGCTTGGGTCAACCCAAATCTCGGTACTCCTGCGGATCCACGCTACAACGTTGGCTACCTGTTCCCCGACCTTGCGGAGCGGTGGCGTCGCGGGACGACGCTCGAGCAGCTGATCGATGAGATGGACGGGGCCGGCGTCGGGCAATCGGTGCTCTGTGGCGGCTACGGCAGCGTCGATGGCGCGGACGACGTCGGCTGGACGATCGACGCCGTCGAGCGCTTTCCCGACCGCTTTGTCGGCTCTATCGCCGTGGACCCACGTCGAGGCATGGCGGCGGTCAAGACCGTCCAGCGAATGGTCGTCGAGCACGGGTTCAGGATGGTGCGCATGGTCGGGTTCGAGATCGGGCTCGCGTACGACGATCCTGCCTATTACCCGGTCTACGCCAAATGCGCCGAGCTCGGCGTGCCCGTCGGACTGAACGTCGGGATTCCCGGCCCGCTGATCGCCGGCGCGGTACAACACCCGTTACCGCTCGATGGGATCTGTGCCTTCTTTCCGGAGCTCAAGATCGTCATGCAGCACGGTGGCGAGCCTTGGATCGACCTGTGCGTCAAGCTCCTCCTGAAGTGGCCAAATCTCTATTACATGTCGTCGGCGTTCGCGCCGAAGCGAATCCCACCGCAGATCCTTCACCTCACGAACACCAGAGGCGCGGACAAGGTCATGTGGGCGAGTGACTACCCCCTGTTAACGTTTGAGCGGTGTGCCCGGGAGATCGAGGAGATGGCGTTCAAGGACGACGCGCGCAGACAACAGTTCGGCCGTGACAACGCCATCAACGTGCTGGGGCTCGAGCAGCTGTCCTGATGGACTTTGCGTTGACACCAGAGCAGACGCAGATCCGACAAACCCTGCGGCAGTTCTTCGAGGCCAACGCCTCAGCATCAGTCATAGCGGAGCTGGATGCGACCGCGACCTATCCGGCGGACATCCTCGACGGCATGGCGTCGCTGGGCCTCTGGGGAATAGCCGTGCCGAACAGCTTCGGGGGATCGTGGACCGACCGGGTGACCCGCTGCGTCATCATCGAGGAGATCCAGCGGGCGGGTGCATGCCTCGGCTATGCCTTCATTCCGACTGCCTTGTTCTGCTGCGAGGCGATCGACAAGTTCGGAAGCGAAGCGCTCCAGCACGAGATGCTCCCCGCGCTGGCAGCCGGACGCCTACGAGCGGCGATGGCACTAAGCGAGCCCAACGCCGGGTCGGACCTGATGAGCCTGGCAACCCGGGGCATGATCGAGGGCGACGAGCTCGTCTTGCGTGGCCAGAAGATATTTACGACTGGCGCCGACGCCGCTGATGAGATCCTGACGCTCGTGCGGACCGATCGATCAGCGCCCGCAAGGTCCGCGTTGACCTTCGTCTTGGTGCCGAGGGATGCACCCGGCCTCGAGATCGCGTCGTTGCGCAAGCTGGCGGGACAGGGCACCCACACCTGCGAGGTTTTCTTCGACGACGTGCGCGTAGGTCGTGACCGAGTAGTCGGAGAGATCGGATCAGGCGCCGCGGTCGTCTTCGAGTTGCTCGATGCAGATCGGATCTACACAGCGGCGCAGAGCCTTGGAATAGCCCAAGGTGCGTTCGACCTAGCGCGCCAGTACGCGTGCGAACGTCGCCAGTTCGGCCGTCCAATCATCGAGCACCAGGCGGTTGGACACATGCTCGCTGACATGGAGATTGCCATCGACGCCGCGCGCCTGCTGACGTACCGAGCAGCCACTCTGCTGGAGACCGGCGTCCCGTGCGGACGCGAAGCGTCGATGGCGAAGATCGCGGCATCAGAGGCGGGGTCGATGTGTGCGTCGAACGGGATGCAGATCCTGGGTGGCTACTCCTATATGGTGGAGTACGGGATGGAGCGTTATTACCGCGAGGCGAAGATCCAAGAGATCTTCGCGGGCACGAACCAGATCCTGCGCAACGTACTCGCTCGCGAGCTCGCGGGTGGGATGACTCGTGGCTCGTCGAGTCGGGTCGGCGCGACGGGACGAACTACGAGCGGGACCACGGCCGCAACGCCAATGATCGGACAACAGCCTGTCTGAGCAGATGGTGATCTGGCGTCCGGCGCAAGGTCGGTCGTTACCCACATCCGTGCGCGGGAAGCGGACCCGGGAAAGGGTCCTCGCGGCGGCCGTCCGAGTGTTCGGAAGGCTTGCCTTCAGCAACGCGACGATGCTGGACATCGCCCGGGAGGCAGGTGTCGCCTCGGGAACGGTGTATCAGTACTTCGCGGACAAAGCCGACGTGCTGCGGTGCCTGCTCGCCGACCTCGACGCGGACCTGCGCCGCGAGACTCGGATGCCTGCCGACGAGAACGGGCGGTTGATCGTCCGTGAGAGTGTGCTGCGTTATCTCAGTATCTACCGCGAATACTCGCCGATCTATCGCGCGTGGTGGGAGCTGATCGAGCCTTCGACCGAATTCACGGAGGCCTGGATCGCGACACACCGCGGGTATCACCGAGACATCAAGGCGGTCGTCGAGACGGGCCAGCGCCGCAAGATGATCAGCGACGAGCTCGACCCGCACATCACCGCGAATCTCATCGTGGCGATGTACGAGCGCCCGACCTACGCACGCATCGTCTTGGGTTGGGACACCGACCTCACGGACGAGGAGATCGCTGACCTGATGACCGACCTGCTCGGGGGCGGGCTGGTCAATTGAACGCGCACCTCAGCCGACCCGAACAGCTCGAGGCGCGCGACAATCGAGCGCGAACTAGTTGTCGGACGGTGTGATGTATAGGCCCTGAGTGACGAGGGTCGCCAGCGCGTGAGCCACGTCGCGCGGCTCATCCGGCGTCGTCAGCCGGGCCGCCTCCATGAATGCGTACTGATCGAGGACGTCTACCAGCAAGCGTGAAGCGACGCGTGCTCGCTTTGGCGTGAGAGGCTCCCGCAGGCGCCATGCCAGCACGGCCGCACAATTGTCACGCAGACGCTGCCGGGCGCTCGCGTGCGCCGCACTGCGCTGCAGCAGCTCGGCCGAGGCGCGGAGCGCACCGCGATACTGACGTGACACCACGATGTAACAGATGAACTGGTCTTCCAGCGTGGCACATTCGTCGAGGGCCGCCAGCAGATCAGCGCCGTAGCGATCGAAGAGGACGGCAAACAGGTCGAACTTGCTCGTGAAGTGCCCATAGAACGCACCCGTCGTGAGGTCGGCATCGGCGGCGATGTCGACCAGCCGAGAGCCTTCATATCCGTGCACGGCGAATCGCCTGAGCCCCGCTGCGGCGAGCGCGTCGCGAGTGGTCGTGGGCGCACCCTGAGGTGCTGACGAGGACATGTGCCGAAGCCTACATCCGGTGCTCGTCCGACCACGGCGGCGACGGTGGAGTCATTAGGACTGCCGGCTCCGTCACGAACGAGAAGCCGCCGAAGCGCATAGCCACGTCGCGGGCGAGGTCAATGGTCGAGGCCCACGCAGAGACGATGCGCGGACTACTAGTCAGCGGTGGATCGCGCCGGACATGCAAGACCTCGAGCCGCTCCTGGCCGGCGACTGCCGTCGGATCCGGTGTCGAGCCGCCGAGCGACAGCACGCGGAACCGCTGCGCGGGCCCGCCTACCAGGACCTCGACGGCCGACACCGTCGAGACCCACGCGTTCGCGCGCTTGAACAGGCGCTCCTCGTCGGGCAGAACCACGTCGCGGTAGTGGGGCGTCTCGTGCAAGGCCCGCTCAGCGTCCCGCGAGTCGAACCAGTCCTCCGCGCAGGCCAGGTTCGGAACCGGGTTCCAGGGCTCCGCTATGGGTCGGTTCTGAACGTATCCCCGGAGGCCCGGCGAGGCGAGCCAGATCGGGGCGTGCACCTCGGTCCACTCCCTCTGGGCATCGACTGCCGACCAGGACTCCAGGAAGGGGACGAAGAAGATCTTGCGATGCATGCCACGGACGATAGCGGCCGTCAAGTAAACCCCCCAGATACCCTTCTTTCCCGCGTATCGAAAGGATTCTTCTCCTTCAACAAATAATAATATGGCGTCAGGATTTGACAGCGCTCACCCCCGGCTGTATACCTCGCGCCGAGGGACGAAACCAACCGACACCGCGCTTTCGCGTGCGCAATCCAGCTGGAGGGGCTTCATGAAGGAAAGAGGGATGCTTCGTCTGTGTGCCGCGGCGGCCGTAGCGGTCGTTCTGGCGGCTGGGTGCGGCAGTTCGAGCAGTAGCAGCTCGTCCTCGAGCGCCAGCAGCAGTGCTACTTCAACCTCGGGGTCGTCGTCGGGGACCTCGTCGGCGGTTGCCCAAGCCCAGCAGATCGCGACCCAGGCAGAACAGGTACCGACCGCGATCGGCGTCACCACGCCGCTTGGGAAGAAGCCGGCGAGCGGTCGTACGATCGTCTTCCTGCGCTGCGATCAGCCGGTCTGTGGCGGATACCTCGAGGGGCTTTCGGCCGGAGCCAGCGCCCTCGGCTGGCACATCCAGAACATCAACATGACCGCGCAGACCCCGCAGGCGATCCAGTCGGCCATCCGGTCGGCGATCCAGATGCATCCGAGCGGGATCTTCTTCACCGGCCAGCCCGCCGCCGAGATCAAACCGATACTGCCGAGCCTGAAGGCAGCCAAGATTCCGATCGTCAGTGGGTTCGACGACAACGTGCCGACGCCCGGCGGCCCCGACATCGCCAACGTCGCGACCTACGCGAACATCGCCTCGTATTCACGGACCATGGCCGACTGGCTGATCGCTGACAGCGGCGGGAAGGCGAACGTCGGGCTGTTCGATGTCCCGAGCCTTCCAATTCTGGCATTCGCCACCACGGCGTTCGAGCAGGAGCTCAAGAAGAACTGCTCGTCGTGCACCGTCACCGTTGTCCACCAGCAGATCACCGACCTCGGCGGCACGGCCATCTCGTCAAGTGTGGTGAGCACATTGCAGAGCCACCCTGACATGAACTACGTCGGGTTCGTGTTTGGTGACATGGAGGCGGGCGTGCCCGCCGCCCTGCGCGCCGCATCGGTGCAGAACCAGGCGAAGCTGTTCGTATACAGCACCAGCTCCCCGCCGACGCTCGCTGACCTGTCGAAGGGTTACATCACCGCGACCACCGCGTTCTCGCTCCCGTACTTCGGATGGCGGGCAATCGACGCCTTCGCTCGGTACTACAACGGAGAGAGCACCACAATCGACACCAGTGCTCTACCCCCGGCTCAGATCCTGACTCAGAAGAATGTCCCGGTAAACGCCGGCTGGAACTTCGGAGTCAGCTCCCAGATGCCGTCCGAGTTCAAGACGCTCTGGCATCTCGGATAGCTCGGCGCGACCGGACGCGTATCCTGTCCGGGAGCGTCGGCATCGGCTGCGTTCCGCCGCGGACCTCATCGACAACGGCTATGGCAAGCGACACTCGAGAGGGACCGCGGCGGATCGACATGCAGACGATCAGCGGACTGCTGGTCGAATCTGCCGTCCGAAACTCGCCGCGACTAGCTCTCGTCGACGATCAACGTCAGCTCACTTACGCACAATGGCTGGTTCGCGCAACGCGTATCGCGAATGCACTGCGAGCGGCCTCGATCGCCAGCGGCGACAGGCTGGCCGTGATGGCCGACGACGAAGTCTCTGCCGTCGAGACGTATCTTGGCGTATGGCTGGCCGGAGCCACGCTCGTTCACGTGAGCGCCCGCTTGGCTGCTCCCGAGGTGGAGTACCTGCTCGAGGACGCCGAGGTCCGCGGCTTCATGTGGACACCCCGTCTGGCGGAGGTCGCAGACGCGGTCGCGGGTGTCGACGACCTTGCGGTCGGGCTCGCGATCGATCCGACCCCGGGCAGTCCGTACGATGAGATGATCAAGGCCGCATCGACGCGCAGGCCGGAAGGACAACCAAGCCCGGCCACCGCTGCGATCATCGGTTACACGAGCGGGACCTCCGGCCGACCCAAGGGAGCCGTCGTCAGTCACCAGGGACTCGCTCTGGCGACGATGCTCAACGCGTACAACATTCGCGTACCTCGCTACAGCCGCATGGCGTTCTCCGCATCGCTCTCCTTCTGCGCGGCCATCTGGGGACAAGTGCTGCCGCACCTCCACGTCGGGGGCACTGTCCGACTCCTCGGTCACTACGACGTCGACTCCTGGGTCGACCGGATCGAACGCGACCGTTCCACGTGGACCTACCTGCCGACCCCGCTCATCGGTGATTTCACCGAGGCGGTGGCGCAGCGTCCTGGCGTGCTCGAGCATCTCGTAACGGCGATGCACGCCGGCTCGCTTGCTCCGCGCGCTTATGTTGCGCGGGCAGTCGAAGTCCTCGGCGGCCGGTATCTCGAGTCATACGGCATGACCGAGGTGATGGGATGCCTGAGCGCGAGCGACGCGACCGATTACACCGCGGTGGATGCCGACGACGCGGTTCTCGCCTCGGCGGGGCGTGTCGTTCCGAACGCGTCGGTATGGATCGTTCGCGCCGACGGGACGGCCGCCGACGTCGGCGAGGACGGCGAGATCGTCGCTGCGGTCGATCCGATCTTCGACGGCTACTGGGGTGACCCCGTAAAGACGGACTCGGTCTATTCCGACGGTGTCTTCCGCACCGGCGACGCCGGCCACTTCGACGAGAGTTCCTACCTGTATGTCACGGCCCGCCTGGTCGACATGATCGTCAGCGGTGGCATGAATGTCTACCCGGCGGAGGTCGAGAGGGTCCTGATGATGCTTCCGGGCGTTCGCCACGCTGCGGTGTTCGGCGTTCCTCACCCGAAGTGGGTGGAGGGTGTCGCCGCCGCAATCGTACTTGCTCCGGGCGCGACGCTCGAACGCGACACCGTGATCGAACACTGCCGGCGTGAGCTTGCGTCCTACAAGAAGCCGACACAGGTTGAATTCATCCCGGAGATGCCGATGGTCGGCAACCACAAAGTCGACAGACGGGCCCTCCGCGCTCGGTTCGCGGACCTTCTGCCTCAGTGAGCCAAGTGGCGGAAGGACGCGAGCGAGATTTGCCTGAACGGCCCGCGTCGGCGCTTTCGTCTCGGGCCTCGCTGACGCGGCTCGGCGCCGCCTTGTGGACGATGCAGTCAACGGTCGCCGGGCCGGGTAACTTCGCGCGCCAGTATCACGAATTCGCAGAGGACGCTCAGCTCGTCGAGCAATACGGCTTCGCATCGATCTGGTGCGCTGAGCACCGCATCTGGTACGACGGTTGCTGCCCGAGCCTCCTGCACGTCCAGGCTTCCGCGGTGGCGTCGACGACTCGGCTTCGCTTCAACCACGCGATGCTGCTCGCCCCGCAGCACGATCCGGTTGCGCTGGCAAGAGCAGCGCTTGCGCTCGATCGGCTGTCCGGTGGTCGCCTAGATCTCGGGCTGGCACTAGGGCATCGGGATGCCGAGTTCGATGCCCTTGGACTCCGACGCGACCGTAGGGGCGTCTTGATGGACCGCGCCCTCGACACGCTGGCCGACGTCTGGGCCGGAGCATACGGAGACCGGCCCCCGCTCCAGGGGCCCTCGTTGCCCATCTGGATTGGGGGGATGGCCCCCCGGGCGATTGCCCGAGCCGCGCGATATGGCCACGGCCTGGTGCTGCCGCCCACGCTCAGCCCTGCGCGTACCCGAGCGACCGTGACGGCGTATAGCGAGCAGTTGAACGGATCGCTCGGCGGCGAGATCGGAATGCTCCGCGACGTGTTCGTCACCGATGATGCGCGAGCCGCGGCCGCATTTCGCCAAAGGCTGCGGGCCCACTATCGCGAGGAAATCGGCTCCTGGTGGGAGATCAGGGGCCGCGTCGGATTCATGTCTGGTGGCGAGGTCGACCGACAACTCGCGTTCAACGATCGCGGGGCGATCGTCGGGTCGCCCGAAGCGGTGGCAGCGGGTCTGAGTGAGCTGTTCGACGCCGGCGTCACGCACGTCGCTCTGCGTGTGAAATACGACTTCGTCGAGCGGCCGGCGATGCGTGAGCAGCTCGCCCGCCTCGCCGAAGAGGTCGCGCCCCTGCTTCCGGCAGCCAGCGGTCCGGCATGAGATTCCTGCTGGCGCCAACGGATGCTGATTCGCTTGATCGGCTCCTGTCCGCCGGACGCGTCGCGTCGGCCGAGGGGCTCGACGGAGTGCTGCTCCGGGCTTCGGTTGAGCTCCCCGCTCCGCTGGTCACCGCAGCGGTCCTGGCCAGGGCAGTCCCTCACATCTTGGTCGCCGTGGAAATCCCGATCGGCGATCGGCATCCGCTCGAGGTCGCCGAGGAGGCAGCCGTGGTGGATCTCGTCGCCGGAGGCCGTCTTGTGCTGGTCGTCCGCGCCGCCTCCGGGACGGAGGACGACTTCGATGAGACGCTCGACTTCCTCCGCACGGCGTTCGGCGCCCGTCCCTTCCGCTGGAGCGGGAGGCGTTGGCGCTCGCCCGCCAACCTGGCGGAGAACGTGAACAACCCGGAGCACCGGACGCGTCTAATGCCGCCGCCTGCTCAGCCCCGCCTCGAAGTTTGGACCGGCGGCGCCCATGGGCTGGCAGCCACCTCGCGAGGCATTGGACATCTCGCCGATGTCGGCTCGGACCCGGAAGAACTCGCGAAACTCTGGCGAACCGCCGAAGATAACCCGGCCGCAGTTGGCGCACCCCGAGGGCTCAGTGCACAGTGGGAGGGCGGCCCCGAGCTTGTGGCACGCCTGCGCGCTGGACGCGCTGCCTTTGGGCAGGACTGGGCCGTCGTGAGCGCGCCAGCTTCCGCCGCCGCGGAGCTTGGGCGCTACGTGCGGCCGAGGGTGGTGCTCGACGAGCTACCACCCGGGCTCGAGGATCATTGGGATTCAGTCACCTTGAATCGCACGGTGCTGTCATGACCCTCCCATCACCGGACGCGGCTCTGTCGGTGCGCGGCATGTCGAAGACGTTCCCTGGACAGCGCGCGTTGATTGACGTCGACTTCGACATCGCGCCCGGCGAGGTTCGTGGTCTGGTGGGCCAGAACGGCTCGGGCAAGTCGACGATCATCAAGATCCTGGCCGGCTACCACCAGCCCGACTCCGGCGCGGAGGCAATGGTCGCTGGTACACCGCTCGCCCTCGGCAATCCGACGGCCGCGGTTGCGGCCGGCCTGCGCTTCGTCCACCAGGATCTCGCGCTCGTGCCGGCGCTGGACGCACTCGACAACCTTGCGCTTGGTCGCGGCTACGAGCGAACGCACGCCGGCACCATCTCGTGGAAGCGCGAAGCCGAAGCCGCCAGTTCCCTGCTCGCCGAATTGGGGTACAACATCGATCTTCGCCGCCCGACCTCGAGGCTCACCGCGTCGGAGCGCACGGGCATCGCGATCGCCAGGGCCCTTCAAGGGTGGGAGGGCGAGGCCCACGTGCTCTTCCTCGATGAGCCCACGGCGTCGTTGCCCGCGGGTGAGGTGCAGCGCCTGTTCGAGGTGGTTCGCGAGGTCAAGCGACGCGGCGTCGCGGTCGTGTACATCTCGCACCACTTCGGCGAGGTCTTCGAGCTGTGCGACCAGGTCACGGTTCTGCGCGACGGTCGCGTCGTCGCCACACGTCCCGTTCGGGATCTCGACGAGCCGCAATTGATCGAGCTCACGGTGGGTCGCAGCATTTCCGGTCGCGACATCCCCAAGCGTGTCGAACAACCACGGACTGTGGCTGCGTTTCTCACCGTGCGAGGGCTCCGAGGCAAGGTCGTCGACGGGGTCGACCTCGAGGTCGCGTCAGGCGAGGTCGTCGGAATCGCGGGCATCACAGGGTCCGGCCGGGAGGAGTTCGTGCCCCTGCTGTTCGGTGGAATCCCGCGGAAAGGTAAGGTCGAGATCGACGGCAAGGCACTCGAGCCCGGACGCCCGGATCTGAGCGTGTCGCGCGGCATGGCCCTGCTCCCATCGGATCGCCTCGCCAACGGGTTGATGGCAGACATGACGGTCAAGGAGAACCTTACGCTCGGGTCACTGAGTGACTTCATCACCCGTCTAGGTCTGCGGACCAGCGCAGAGAGGAGCGACGTTGCACGTTGGCTGGATCGGCTGGATGTCGTGCCACGCCGGCCGGATGCGGTCATCGCCCGGCTCAGCGGCGGAAATCAGCAAAAGGTGATGCTCGGACGCTCGCTCCGTCTCAAGCCGCGATTGCTGCTCCTCGACGACCCGACGCAGGGGGTCGATGTCGGGGCCAAGGCAGCCATCCACGATCTCATCGACGGGATTGTCAGTGACGGCACCGCGGTACTTGTGGCGTCGACCGAATCGGCCGAGCTCATCCGCCTCTGCGATCGCATTCTCGTCCTCTCGCGCGGCAGGTTGCGTGAGACATGCTTCGCACGCGAGACGACACCTGACGAGCTGACTGAGATGACCCTGCGTGGAGATTCAGCGGTCGCATGACCCCATCACCCGCGATCTACATCTACGGCTCGTTCGTTCCGTCGACGCAAGTGCGCGATCTGGTACTGCTCACCGAGGAGCTCGGGTTCACCGGCATCTCCGTTCCGGACCACATCGTGTATGCGATGTCGTATGCCTCGCGCTACCCATACACGCAGTCCGGGAGCGCGCCGTGGAACGAGGAGATGGAATGGCTCGATCCAGTCGCGCTAATCGCCAGCATGGCGGCCCAGACTGAGCGGCTGCGGTTCGTCACCGGCGTCTACGTGCTGCCGCTACGGCACCCGCTCCTAGTTGCCAAAGCGATGGCCACGCTGCAGCTTCTCAGTGGCGATCGGGTCGAGTTGGGCATCGGTGTGGGATGGCTGAAGGAAGAGTTCGAAACGGTAAGTCAGGACTTCTCGACCCGAGGCCGCCGTACGGACGAGATGATCGAGGTGCTCCGCAAGCTGTGGCGGGGGGTGCCGGTGGAACACCACGGTGAGTTCTTCGACTTCGAGGCCGTGACAATGCAGCCACCTCCTTCAGCGCCGATTCGGATCCTGGTCGGGGGCGCCAGTGCTGCCGCCCTCAGGCGCGCGGCGCGGCTGGGCGATGGCTTCATCGCCCAGGTGGGCACGCAGGAGCAAACGGTTCGCTACCTGGCCGAACTCGAGCGCCTCCGCGAGGAGTTCGGTCGTGCCGACACGCCGTTCACGGTGATGGCATCCGCCGTCGACGCATCGACTCCGGCAGAGCTGGAGAGAGTGCTTAAGCTGGGCATTGATACTGTCCGCGTCGACCCGTTCTCGCTGTACGGGCGCAGCTATGGAGGCCTCAGCTTCGCCGAGCGTCGGAGCGCACTCGAGCGCTACGCGCGTGAGGTTCTGTGGCCAGTGACCGGTCAGTGACCCCGCACAAAGCGTCGCCCCAAGCCGCTGACTGGGTGGATCTCGTGTCGGCGTCTGCCGGCGCGCAGCCCGCGACATGGGTCGCACTCGAGGCGGGCGCGGTCAAGGTCACGGGGGCGAAGCTCGCCCGCGACATGCTCTCGGCGTCAGCGCGGCTCCGCTTGTCCGCCGGGCCGGTTGCGGTCTGCTCGCCCGATCCGATCGTTCACGCAATCGGGGTGCTCGGCGGCCTGGCTGCTGGTCGGCCCGTGGTCCTGATCGACGCCAAGCATCCGGTGCCGACCGTCGTTGACGTGCTCCAGCGGGCCGAGGCCACGACGATCGTGGGTGCTGAGCTCGGAGCGATCGAACACGTGAGCGGCGAGGAGCTACTGGGCAACGAGTTGCTCGCGCCCGTCCGTAGGCCGCCCACGGATCATGGAACCACGTTCCTGACTTCGGGGTCGACCGGAAGCCCCAAGCTCGTCGAGCGATCCCGCGGCGCTGACCTCCACGGGGCCATGTGCCTGCCGCTGTCCGGATTCCCATTGGGACCCGGTGACCGCCACTGGCTGTCGGTACCCCATTCCTCGGCAGCCTGGATCACACTGGTCATGGGCGCGCTACTGGTCGGAGCGACGACCGTGTTCGCTCCATTCCGCCCCGACCTCGCAGACGAGTTCATCCGCGAGCGACACATCAGCAGCGGCTACTTCGTGCCCACGATGCTACGCCTGGCCCGTGCGGCAACTGGGCTGGACGGGCCCGGCTGGCTCGGTCTTCGAGCCTTGATGACCGGCGGGGAGAAGCTCGACAGTGGCACACAGGACGATCTCACACGCCTGTTCTCGACGCGGCTGTTCATGGGTTACGGGATGACCGAGGCGCCGCGGGTATGCCAGGCCGATCCAGTCGATCTTCGCGAGCGCCCTGGGACCGTCGGTCGCCCGACCCCGCTCCGAGAGGTACGCATCGCCGGAAGTGCAGAAGGGGTCGCGGCCGGAACCGAGGGCGAGATCCTCGTCCGCGGTCCGGACCTGTTTCGTGGCTACACGGGGGAATCGCCGAGCACAACCTGGCACCGTACCGGTGACCTGGGCCGGCTCGATCCGGATGGATACCTGTACGTCACCGGCCGCGCGAGCCGCGTGCTCAACATCGGTGGCAATCGCGTCTCACTGGACGAGATCGAGGCACTGCTGCGTCGACACCCGGCCGTGCGGCAAGCCGCTGCGGTCGCGATCGACGACCCGGTCTGGACGCATCGCGTCGAGGCGTTCCTGGTGCTCTCCGGTGCGGCAGATCCCGGAAGTGTCGAAGCGTGGCTGCGAGAACGGGCGGCTGCATACAAGATCCCGCGTCATTTCACTGTGCTGGACCAGCTTCCAGTCGACGCCTCCGGCAAGGTCTCGCTCTCGTTGCTCGCGTCGGTCGCCGCTCGAGGGCTTGAACCACCGGCTTGAATCATCGAGCGTCGCTAAGCCGGGCAACCGCCGGGACGAGCCTGCTGGCAAGCAGCTCGATGTGGCGCTCGACTAGCTCGTCGGGCATTCCGGCGATGGAGTCCCAGAAGAAGACGTCAGTAACCGGGAGACCGCCAAGCCAACCCCTGAGCCGGTCGACCGCGTCGGCGACCGTGGTCACGTCGAAGTGTGGCGGGGTCATCACAGGCCCAGGCGATCGCAGTAAATCGACCTTCGCCAGATCTTTTGCTTCTGCCACCGCCGCGCTACGGACGCTCACCGAACCTTGTGCGCCATGCCGCGCGTAGGACTCCCACTGATAAGCGAGATGCGGGCGGATCTGTGCCCATGCCGCCTCCGGATCATCGGCAAGGATCAGATTCGCCAGCCCGGCCACCCGCGCGCAGTCGGGGTCATGGCCCGCGGCTCGCAACGCGTCCAGGTACACCTCGAAAACGCTGGGCAGCAGGCACAGCAGCCCCTCGCCAAGCCTGCCGGCGATCCGCGCCGCGCGTGGCCCACGCCCACCGATCCAGATCGGGAGACGATCCTGAACGGGTGACGGCGTAACCGCCCCGCGACCCCAGAGCTCGCGAACTTCTCGGGCCCGTCGCTCGAGCATCGGGTAGCGATCGTGGATGTCGCTACCGAACGCCAGGAACTCCTCGGCCACGTAGCCCGCGCCCAAACCGAGCTCGAGCCGTCCATCACTGAGGATATCGACGATGGCGGACTGTTCGGCGATATCAACTGCCGGGCGCAGCGTGGCCAGCATCACTGCGGACCCGATCCGGACGCGCCGGGTTCGGGCCGCTATCGCGGCGGCGAACGTCATCGGCTGCGGGAGATATCCGTCCTCGAAGAAATGGTGCTCCGTCAGCCACACCGACCCGATCCCAAGGTCCTCGGCGATTCCTATGCGGTCAAGTGTCTTCGCGTAGAGATCGGCCCATGGGCGTCGCCACCTGGGCGGGTTGCGGAGGTCTAGATACAGCCCGACGCGCATCGCGCCAAGTCTATAAGCTGACGTCAGCTTGTCTCAGGCCGACGGTCGCGACCCAGCACTCGAGCAGCTGCTCTCGGAGCAGGCGATCCGCCGGCTCGTCTTGGCGTATGCGGACGCTTTTCTCGTGCGTGACGACGAGGCGATGATGTCGCTCTGGGCCCCCGTCGACCCGCCCTACGCGCCGCCGCGGTTGGACGCGAGCTGGGCGCGGTCGCTGGTGGCACGCTGGCACAGCCTCGGGACCACAGTGCTGCACGTGACGAACCATCTCATCTGGTTAGAGGATGAGCGGCACGCTCGCGGGCGGGTCTTCTGCCTTGCCCAGCTCGATCGGGGTGAGGCCTTTGTCGATCAGTCGATCGTCTACGAAGATCGCTATGTGGACGCAGGTTCCGGTTGGCGGTTCGAGTGCCGTGACCATCTGCTCTGGTTCGGGACCGTTCGCCCGACCCACCCGATGGAGCAAGCTCGAGCAGACTGGCCGCGGTCGCAGATCGGCCGCGGCACGCTACCGGAGGACTTGCCTGGGCTCGCTAAGAGCTGACCCCTTCACGCCCTTTGGCGGCTGGAGCGCACCGCGACGGCCACAGCGAGGATCAACGCAAGGCCGGTGAACATGTCGTTGATCCAAACCTCCGCGCCGGCCAGCTGCAGTCCCTTGACACCGGTGGCAAGCAGATACACGGCGATCAGAGTGCCGCCCACGTTGACTCGGCCTGGCCTGATCTGGGTTGCGCCGAGGAACGCACCGGCAAACGCCTGCAATAGATACGGGTCGCCAGCGTCGGGCGCCGCGGACCCCACCGTCGCGAGGAAGATGATGCCGGTCAGGCTGGCAATGACGCCCGAGGCCACGAGCGACATCGTGCGCAGCCGGTCGGTCCGGATTCCGGCTAGGCGCGCCGCCTCGGCGTTTGAGCCGGTTGAGTACGTGTAGCGGCCTACCTGCCGGTACTCGGTGATGTACCAGAGGACCGCGGCGAGGACAAGCATGTAATAGAACGGAAGGGCGATCGAGAAGATCTGGTTGTTGGCCAGATTGGTGAAGCCGGACGAGATTCCCTGCGTGATCTGCTCACCACCGTTGATCACCTGCATCAAAGCCTCGAGCACGGAGCTCGCGGCTAGCGTCGCGATGAACGAGTCGACGCCCAGCCTCACGATGACGAACGAATTCGCTAGTCCGATCAGCACCCCCGAGCACAACGTAAAGACGATGGCTACGGACGCTGGCAATCCCGCGCTCGACTGCAGCCAGGCACACAGCATCACAGCGAGGCCCATATTCGCTGCGATCGACAGGTCGAAGACGCCCGCGGCGAGCGGGAGTATCAAACCGAGAGCGAGCATAGCTGTGACGGCCTGCTCCGAGAGCAGGCTATGGAACGTCTCGCTCGTCAAGAACGTGTTCGGTTCGAGAATCCCGAAGAGGACGATGAGACCGGCCAGGATGAAGACAGCGCTGTACGGCCCCACATAGCGAGCGACGAATGTGGAGCGTTTGGACGAGTCGACTGGCGCGTGAGTCGCGGCGATGGTCGTCTCTTCGGCTCCTGTCAACGGCTCGGGCACTCGAGTCACGCCTTCACGATGGATCCGCACTTACTGACGTCAGGTTATAGGACGCCGTAGTCGGCCGCAATTTCTTATCTCATCCTGATTCGCGATGATTGCCCCGGCACGCGGCGGTCGCGCGGGGCTAGAAGCTGGCGCCATATTCTGGCGAGCGGACACGAATCAGAGATCGTCAGACGCGGGCCTAGCGGCCGCTGACTGTCCGTCCTGCCCGTCCGCTCGCGCCCACTCGAGTTCGAGGATGTCGTCGATGTGCGCGGCCCTGGATGCTGCGTCGAGGAAATCGAACCGGCGTGTCCCGAGCGGATCGATCGTCTCCCGAAGGAGTGTCACCTCGAGCGGGGTGGGAGGCCGCGTCGTCGGGAGCACCGGAGGGACGCGGAGCTCGAAGCCGGTGTTTGCGATCACCTCCTCGACGTCGACCCCCTGGTGGACGCTCTGCACTGCGAAGGGCAGGGCATCCTCCTTGATGAGCACTGCAAGCGGCGTGACGATCAGCATCGGCCCGGCAAGGAGCCCGCGGGCACGGCGTTCGTGATCCGAGAGAGGCCAGCGACCCCCGGTCGCGAAGTCGACCTCGTCGACTAGCGTGCGCCGGTCGTGGCGCCCGAAGTAGATGATCAGCTTCTCGTAGTTCTGGACGACCTCGGGCGCTCCCGTCCCACCCGGCAGCCGCACCTTCGGATGCGCGTAGTCGGGTCCAATCACCGACGCATTGATGCGACCGTGCCCGTCGACCTGCGCCGGCGAGACGCATTCGACAAGGCCGCGGCCGCCGAGATGAATCGTGTTGGTCAGCTCCAGGAATGACCACCGCGCCACGCTCCCGCAGTACGCCGCACCTTCGACGCTGGCAACATTGAGCTCGACCGGGAGCATCCCGATGGAGTTGAACCCGACCAGCACGGCATTAGGCGCGTGGGTCATGACCGCGAGCATGTAGGCCGCATAGGCAAGGGGCGTGAACGAGCCGAGGACGGTCACCCCCGAGTCGTCGACCTCGGCTGCGATCCGGCTGATCATGAGCTCGTCGGCGGTGTAGTCGCCGGCCGCCGGCGGGTCACTTACCTCACGACCTCGGCCGTCAGGCAGCGGCCGTCGGCGGGCTAGAGCGCGGAGGACCCGTCGACGGCGTTCCGGGACGACGCGCGCGCGGTAGGCGTCCTCGCTCTCGTCTTTCAACCGGCTCAGGAAGGCGTCCCACGTGGTGCGATTCCGGGCGGCAGCGACGTACTCGCGCACCGACCATGCGTCGAACCCATAGCTCGGGATATGGCTGGTGGGATGCGCACCGAACGGCGCCTCGATGACCGCGTCGACCAAGAATCCCGGGATTCGCGTCAGCGACGGGGTTCCTTGGATGAGTTCGTGATCCACGATCTCCTCGCACGTGATGATCACGCTCCGCGCCGCGCGGGCGAGCTCGGGGTCGGTGGCGAGCGGCCCGTCGAACTGCGCGTTTCCGGACGTGTCCGCCCGGAGGGCGTGGATGATGGCCACGTCGGGCCTGAGGGCCCTGACGGCGAGCAACTCGGCCCCGGTGAACGGGTCACGTAGATCGGCGTAGTGGTCCGGCTGACGAGCGGGTATCTCGGAGGACCCGAGCAGCGCCATCGGCAGAAATGGCACGTTGCGCGCCCCGGCATCGATCGCAAGGTTTAGAGCGCATCCCGTCATCTCCGTGATCTCGAGCTCGCCGGCTTCCACCGCGTGTCGAAAGTGCGGCGCGAGACCGAACAGCTCGAACGACACCATCGAGAACGTCAGCGCTTTGATCGAGCCCGCGGCGACTAGTAGATCGACGTCGATCGATCCCATCGTCTCGACGGCGTGAAGGTCGGTCACCCCGTCACGAACCAGTTGACGGACCGCTGCCATCGGGTGGTTCGAGAACCACGCGCCGCCCAGTCCCACAAGCGAGCCGTCCGGGACGAATTCCGAGAGCGCCTCAAGCGAGATTACCTTAGAGCGGCCCATATAAGCTGGCGCCAGAATATACCCTGCGCGCGGCATCCGCACATGGTCTCGCGCCCCCCATACGTAGGCCGGCTATGTTCCAGCGGCGACGCCAGCCGGGATCAGGTCGGTGCGGCGCCGAGCGGCGACGGAGGGCTCAGGCGATTCTCGTCTCGAGCGGTCTCCGACGCGTGGCCCACCATCCGCAGTGCCATCTCGGCGTACAGGTCTGCGACCTCCCCTGCACTCAGCGGCCCGTCTTCGTGAAACCACGTCGACACCCCGATCCCCATCTGCAAGATCGCGTAGGCCGTGATCCGCGGAGCACGCACTCCGCTGAACGCTCCGACCCTCAGCCCTCGCACGATCATGCGCTCGTAGATGTTGACGTACTCCTGACGGAGGACGATCTGCTCGCTCCTCGCCGGCTCCTCGAGGCTCGGGATCTCCCGATTGGCCACATGGGCCCGATAACGCTGGTCGGTGTGCATCCGGATGTGCGCCCGAGTTGCCCGCATGAGCTGCTCCCCCGGGTCGCTGAACGACTCGATCGCCGCATGGGCATCGTCGATCAATGATCGAATCGTTCCCTGGGCAATGTCACGTAGCAGCGCCTGCTTGGACTCGAAGTGGTTGTAGATCGCCGATGGCTGCAAGCCGACCCGATCCGCGATCGCTTTCATCGTGGTCATCTCGTAGCCATGTTCGGCGAACAGATATGTCGCCGCCTCACGAATCGCGCCGGCGGTCGGGCTGGCGCTGAGGCCCTTGGCAACTCGCTTGCGCTGCTCGCGTGTCCCCGGCGCCGGCACCCGATGTGGCGTGGCGCGCATGACGCCTGATAGTAGTGTCGGCCTGCGGCCGTCACCGCGACACGCGGCGCAAACCGACCCATTCGGGTCGGTAGACGACGGGAATTGCTCGGCACATCGGTGCCTCGTTGCAAGAATCATCGTCATGTTGGCGAGTAGCGGCCGACCTGCGAGCGCGAGCACGCCGGACCAGCGCCTTGAGGTGCTCCCTCTCTATCGCCCTGGCGACGTAGACATCGATTACGAGCGCGACCTAGCGGACCCCGGCTCGTACCCGTACACGCGAGGTTCGCGACCGGCACGGACCAAAGCAGGCCACGAGTCGAGCGACCAGATCGTTCGAGAGCTTTCCGGGGAGGGGCGCGCCGAATGGTCGAACGAGCAGTTCCGTTACCTGCTGGAGCACGGCGCCACCGGCCTCGACGTGATCGGCGATGCGCCGACGATGGCCTCGATGGACGCAGACCATGCCTTCGCCGCGCATGCGGTTGGCAATCAGGGGGTGTCTCTCACACGGGGCATCGATTACGAGCGTCTTTACGCCGGGATACCGCTGGATCGGGTCAGCGTGTCGCACTCGCTGCCGACCGCGTTCGGGGTCGCCGGCTTCTACGGTGCCGCAAAGCGTCTGGGGTTCGACCCGGGCCTGCTGCGTGGATCGATGATCCTTGCACCGCTCTTCTCGGAGGACACGTGCTATTCGCACAACGTTCCGCTCGAGCTGCACATGCGGCTTGCCGTCGACACCATCATCTTCAGTAGCGAGCGGATGCCCCGCTTCCACCCGTTCGTCGAGGACACCTATTTCATCAGCGACGGCAGCATCGAGGCCATAGAGGAGATGGCGCTCGGATTCATCGAGCTGCGCGAGGTGGTTCGCCGTACCGTCGCCCGTGGGCTGGCGGTGGACGCATTCGCACCGCGGATCGCGTTGCTCGTCAACTGCCGGATGAACGTGTTCGAGGAGGTGGCGAAGATCCGCGCGTCGCGCCGCCTCTACGCCCGGATGATGCGCGAGGAATTCGGAGCCGAGGACCCGCGCTCGCTAGCGATCAACGTTGCCGCCCACACTTCCGGCGCATCGATGACCGCCGAGCAGCTGACCAACAACATCGTCCGGGGCGCGAGTCAGACGCTCACTCTCACGATGGCCGGCGTGCGTGCCATGGAAATCTCAGCCTTCGACGAGGCGATTCGGACTCCGTCGCGGGCCGCGCACATCGTGGGGATCCGGACGCAACAGGTAATTCAGGAGGAGACCGGGGTGGGAGACGTGGCAGACCCGCTCGGCGGCTCCTACTACGTTGAGGCGCTGACCGATGAGTTCGAGCGCCGGATCGAGGAACGCGTCCATTTCATCGAGGGGCTTGGCGACATCCTCGAGCTGTCTACGGCCGGGTTCTTCCGCTCGATCTTCGCCGAGGCGATGGTTGATCGGGCCAGAGAGGTGGCCGACGGGACGCGTCGCGTCGTCGGCGTCAACTGTCACCGACTCGGCCCCGAGGAGGATTCGCTCCTCAGGGACATCGTCGAGCAGCGCATCGAGCCCTGCTACGACCTCGTGCAGGAGGTCAAGGAGTGGCGAGCCTCCCGCGACATGCGCGCGGTGGTCGGATCGCTCGACGCACTGACCGAGGCCGGGAGGAGCCCGACTGCGAACACCACTGCGGCGATTGTCGACGCGTTCGAAGCGGGCGCCTCGATGGGGGAGTGCATCGGCGTCCTGAGACAGGTGTACGGAGCGCCCTATGACCCGCTCGATCGTGCCGCGGAGCGGCCGCGATGACGCATGGGCGAGTTCGCGCGCTCATAACCGTTCTTGGCCTCGACCAGCATGAGGCGGGTGCGCTCGTCGTGTCGAGGATGCTTCGCGACGCGGGGATGGAGGTGATCTACACCGGACGCTTCGCCCTGCCGGCGACGATCGGCGAGGTGGCGGTGCAGGAGGACGTCGATGTGGTCGGGGTCAGCGTCCACTCGTGGGAGTTCCTGTACTACGCGCCCGACCTCGTGGAGCGCCTCAGTAGCGCAGAACCGCCGATCCCGATCGTCATCGGCGGATCGATCGTGACGGAGGCCGATCGCGAGCGGGCGATCGCTGCAGGTGTGACGGAGGTCGTGCGCGCCGGCGCGACCGAGGAACAGATCGTTGCTCTATTTGCCCGCTTGGCGTCCCCGGAGTTCCGCCAAGCGTTACCGCACAATGAACGATCGTTCAGCAGCTCTAATCCGCTTGACAGCCCTCAGATTGGGAGGATACGCTCAGGCGAGTGATTGGCGATTCACCTACGTGCGGCGCGCGGCCAGTCGAGAAGGAGACGCGCCGGCTACGAGTGCTGGTGGTCCACGAGCAGGACGTCGTCCGCTCCGGGTTCCAGGCGGTGCTGGGGTCCTTGCCTTGGGTCGAGCGATGCCTTGGCGCGAGCTGCTCCGCGGATGGCTTGGCGCTCTGGATGCGGTATGCGCCTCATGTCGCGCTCGTCGACCTGTCCCTCGGCTCGAGTTCAGGCAGCGATCTTTGCGTCGAGTTGCGGCGCGAGCGTCCCACCGGTCGCGTGCTCCTGGTCGCTGCCTCCGAGCGCATGTCTCGTGCGGCCCTCGACGCTGTCGGCGCGGCCGGTCTCGTGCGCGTCGGAGCGTCTGCCGAGCTGCTGGCCCGAGCGGTCCATGACGTCGGCCTCGGCCGGACGGTGGGCACTGGTGGCCGTCGGTCCGCGGCACTGCTCTCGAGGCGCCAGCGAGAGGTCCTTGACTTACTCGCCGCAGGGGCCACCAACCCGGAGATCGCCCTCTCAATGGAGCTTTCGCCGAACACCGTCAAGGGGCACACGAGCAGCCTGTACGAGCGGCTTCGGGTCCGTAATCGCGCGGAAGCCGTCACGCGCGCCTACCGGCTCGGGTTGCTCGCATAGCCAGCGACTGATTCGGCGCTCGCTCGATGCGCGGCTCGCGTTGCTGGTAGGGTGGGGCTGGCTTGATAACTGAGCGCCAGATACAGGACCGGGACACTGACGCCGAGACGCTCGCTTGTCTGCTCGGAGAAAAGGACCGGCGAGCGACTCGTGTTCTCCTCCGAGGTGGCACGGTCATCAGCATGGACCGCGAGGTCGGCGACCACGTCGTCGCCGACATCCTGGTCGAGGGCGGGAAGATCGCCTCAGTCGGCCCTGACCTCGCTCACACAGCCAGCGACGGCCAAGCGGTGGTCGTCGACGTCGCCGGGCGGGTGCTGATCCCCGGAATGCATGACACGCATCGTCACTGCTGGCAGAACCAGCTGCGCCGCCTCGTCCCGGACCTCTGTGGGGTGGAGCAGTATCTCGCCCTGGCGCACGGAAGCCTCGCTCCGCACTATCGGCCCGAGGATGTCTATGCCGGCACGCTGATCAGCGCGTTTGGTTGCCTCGACGCCGGGATCACGTGCGTCATGGACTTCTCCCACAACTCCCGCACGGCCTCGCACTCCGACGCGGCGATCACCGCCATGGCCGACTCCGGGATCCGCGCGGTGCACGCGACCTGCGCTCCTCTGGCGGGCGAGTGGGACGAACACTGGCCGGCCGACATCGCGCGCCTCAGGGAGCGCTACTTCGCATCGGATGACCAGCTGCTCTCACTGCGAGTCGGACTGCTCGCCGTGCGGGTCGGCAGGCTGGCAGTGAGCCCGGAGTGGCTGAGCTTCGCGCGTGACCTGGATATCGGCGTGAGCATAGACGGCGTATTCGGTCCAGCCGCTTCGGCGAAGATCGAGCAACTCGGCCACGACGGGCTGCTGGGCGAGGACGTGACGCTTATTCACTGCAGCGACCTGCCCGACAGCCTGTGGCGATTGATCGCGGACTCCGGAACCACCGTCTCGATCTCGCCGACCTCGGACGCCCAGCTCGGAATAGCGGCGTCGATCCCGCCGATTCAGCAGGCCCTAGACTTCGGCGTACGTCCGAGCCTCAGTGTCGACGTCGAGATCTCGCTGAGCGGCGACTTCTTCACACAGATGAGGGTTCTGCTGAGCACGCAGCGGATGCTCGCACTGAACCGACGCTACCGGGGCGAATCCGACGTTCCCGACTTGATCGGCGTCCGCGATGCACTCGAGTTCGCCACGGTTCAGGGCGCGCACGCCAACCGTCTTCTCCACAAGGTCGGGACACTCACGCCCGGTAAAGAGGCCGACATCGTCGTGATCGACGCGCAGGACGTAAACACGATGCCGCTCAACAACGCCGTCGGCACCGTCGTTTCCGGAGCCGATTCGCGCAACGTCGAGATGGTGTTCGTCGCCGGCAACCTCAAGAAGTGGGGCGGTGCGCTGGTCGGCCACGACCTCGACGCGCTCCGGAAGACCGTCACCGAGTCACGCGACTATGTCCTCGCGGCCAGCGGCTACGAGCTGGACATCCTGTCCTAAAGGTGGCTGGTTAGCTGGCGGGACTCGCAGTAGCAGACGGTCCCCGATGCATCTGCGTAGTGGTCTGAAGCGCTTGGTCAAGTGCTCGACCACCAGCGCAGGCTCACGCCTCGAGCGATCGACGATGGAAGGGTCACTGGCCCGTGCGGCTCGAACAGCCGACTGCGTATGCGAATCGGTGCTCACGGACGCCCCGCAGCGGCGTGGGAGCGGGCTTTGGCGGCGTACGCGTCCCCTACCTCGCACCGCATGGCCGAGAGCTACACGACGCAGATCGCCAACGTGTTCGAGCTCGCGACGCGCGTCGAGGAGTGAGATCCCGCGCTCATTCGCCGACCGCCACCGTCTCGGCGGCGCGCGCCGCGAGCTCGTCGGCCGGGGTGCGAAGGCCGGCGCTGAGGAGGAACAACAGCGCCACCGTGCCGGTCCAGCCCGTCTGATGGCTCGCGCCGATGCCGGCGCCGTTGTCGCCGTGGAAGTACTCGTGGAAGAGCAGTAGGTCGTGCCAGTGCGGGTCGGTCTGAAACTTCTGGATGCCTCCGAACACGGGCCGTCGGCCGTCCGCGTCCTCGGTGAACGTGTCCGTGAGCCGGCCGGCGATCTCGCTCGCGATCTCGAGCAGGTTCAGCTCACGGCCGGAACCGGTCGGACACTCGACCTTCAACCGATCGCCGTAGTAGCGATGTAGCTGAACCAGCCCCCGGAGGATGACGAGGTTCATCGGGAACCAAACCGGGCCGCGCCAGTTGGAGTTGCCGCCGAACATGCCGGTGTCGGACTCGGCGGGCAGGTAGTGGACGATGTACTCCTGCTCTGCCCAGTCGAACACGACGGGTTGCTCCAGGTGGCGGCGAGAAATGGCGCGGATCCCGTGGGGACTCAGGAACTCGTCTTCGTCGAGCATCACGCCGAGAATTCGGCGCAGCCTATGCTCGTCGACCAGAGAGGTCATACGCCTACCCTCCGGACTCACCCCGGGCAGGTGCGCCAGCTCCGGCAGCGAGTCGGAGAAGCGGTCTACGAACTGCGAGATCAAGTCCACCACCTCGGGGTACCGGTCGAGGATGTCGGCGTCAAACACGGTCGCCGCGCACATCGGCAGCAACCCCACCAGCGAACGTACCTTGAGATCGATCGTCGTCCCGTCCGGCATCCGCATGACGTCGTAGTAGAAGCCGTCCTGCTCGCTCCACAACGTGGCGTCGCCCTCCGGCGGGTTCATTGCAACCGAAATCCACATGAAATGCGCCGCGAATTTGAGCGCCATATCGAAGTAGGCAGGCTCGTAACGCGACAGCTCGACCGCGATCTGCAACATCCACTGGCAGTACAGGGCCATCCAGGCCGTCCCGTCCGCCTGTTCGAGCTGTCCGCCACCCGGGAGCGGCGAGGAGCGATCGAAGATCCCGATGTTGTCGAGCCCCAGGAATCCGCCTTGGAACAGATTGCGGTCGTCCGGGTCCTTACGGTTGACCCACCACGTGAAGTTGGCCACGAGCCGATCGAAGACGCGAGCCAGGAACTCGCGGTCACCCTGGCCCCGAATCTCCGCCTCACGCTCGTAGACAAATAGCGCGGCCCATGGCGTGACGGGCGGGTTGACATCGCTGAACTTCCATTCGTAAGCGGGAATCTGCCCGTTGGGATGTACGTACCGGTTCGTGAGGAGCAGCTCGATCTGCTCCTTGGCGAAATCGACGTCAACCAGTGACAGTGGGGCGCAGTGAAAAGCAAGGTCCCAGGCCGCGAACCAGGGGTATTCCCATTTGTCGGGCATCGAGATGATGTCCTCGGCGAGCATGTGAAACCACTGGACGTTGCGC
>DATBYI010000257.1:0-9313 GCA_036513815.1 Solirubrobacteraceae bacterium | reverse complement strand
CGCCCGAAACCCAGCCGACCGGCACGCAGCTTGACCCACCAACCCCGCGGGGTCGGTCACTGCGCCGCGCAGAGACCGGGAACCACCAACCCGCCGCCAAAAGATGCTCCCAACGCCCCTTGACTTTCATCGGTCGTCCAATTCGGGAGCGGCCCTCGGTTTGCTGAACCGTGGCAAACCGAGCTGGTAGCTAGCACCTGGGCGGTCGTCGGTCGCCTGCCGCTCTGCCTCGCGAGGAGCGACCCGGCCACCACCCGGATCACTGCTGCAGATCGTCCAGACCAACAGCGTCGTCGAGTGTCGCCGGGGTGGCTACTCACGCAGGCGGAGCGGAAGCCGCCCAGCGCCGGCCGCGCGGTCGGCCGTCGGCTGCTGGTTTCCACCAATTGCGACCACGCCGTAGATGCCGAGCTGGTGGGTGCCTGTGTCCGACAGCGGGTCGCGCTGACCGCCGGCGACAGCATCCACGTCGTGGCTCGGTTGGTCACAGAGCAGCAGCGCGGCCGACGACCTGCCCGCGACGTGCGATCAGGAACTCGGGGTCCAGCCGGTTTCCGTTCTGCCGGCTCAAACCTGGAGCGGCGGGGGCGGTTCTCGGGCACCCGCCGGCTATCGCCATAGTGGGGCAGACCGCGGGTTGGGACGCCGGATCCAGGCGGAGGGTTGATGACGTCTCGACGTGGTGCGGGGCCCGGTCAAAACCATGGCCCGAGCGTGGGCAGGTTATTGGGTTGCGAGGTTCTCGATCGCGGCGGTGTAGGACCGATAGTCTCCGTGTTGATTGATCCCCTCGGCTTCGTCTTCGGTGAGCGGGCCCACCGCAACCTTCGTCACGTGGACCCGAACTGCGCCGTCGTGTTCGCTGAGTTCGTAGTCGCTGTCAAGGATGCTGCCGTGGGTGAGCCAGCCGCGGGTTGCCCAGTGGGTCGGTGGGTCGTAGACGGTGACGTGGCCGTAGAGGTGGCCAGCGGCCGCGCCCCAGTCTTCGTAGTGCGCGCCTCCGACCCGGGGTTCGAGAACGACTCGGCGGGTCCGTTCACCCCCGTAGGTGGTGGGCCGCCAGTCGATCATCTGTTGGGTCATCACGTCAAATGTGCGTTGCACGCTGGCGTTGATGCGCAGGTCGTAGGCCAGCCGCACGGTACGGATTGGCTCGTTCGGATTTGGCATGTCAGTCGTTCCTTTCTCGACTGTCCGTTTGAGTGCCAGGAGCTCGGCCGCGCCGGTGTCGGCCAGTGGTTGGACCCACCGCTCGTACCACTCGCGGAGCGGAATGGGGTTGAGATGGTTGATGCGATCACGGCCGCGGCGTTCGGCGACGACGAGACCGGCCTCGACGAGTACTCCCAGGTGTTGCATGATCGCGAAGCGGCTGAGTTCGGGGATCTCGGTGGCGAGCGCGCCCGTCGTCGCCGGTGCGCTCCGGAGCTGGTCCAGCAGCCGTCGGCGCCACGGATTGGCCAGGGCACGCCAGATGTCGGGCCCGGCGGTTGCGACTCCCTCCGATAACATGTGATAAAAATATCACATGTTATTTGGGTGCTCGACACCCAGCGAGCACCGGCGCTGTCGGTCTCGTGACCGAGCAGGCGCCAGGCCAGGCGCTCAGATCTCTTCCCGGTTGGACGACGAGGGGCAGCACGGGCGGGGGCTGTCGGATCCTGCCAACGCGGAAGTGCGCGGGCTGGGGGGCGTCCGGCCTGACCGTGAGGCACTCCCGCGCTACCGGTCGCCGCGAAAACCGGCCACGGCGAACCGGTGGCCCCACCAGGCGTCGAGCAGCAGCACACGATGCCGTCGACGCCGCGCACCGGCCCAGGCGTGACCCAAACCGTTCCGATACCGGTCGTCCTCGAATCGGCAGTCAGCTCCTACTGCATGGCTCCTTTTGGCGGCCGAGCAGGAGCGCGGTTGACGACCCGCCGGGACGCACGCGATCAAATCGCGAGCCCGAGGTCGGCTCCTGCTGCGTCGGCCCGAACCGGAAGCGCGCACGCGTCCGGTGGCCGGTTCGTCGCCGCTGTCCCTCGTCGTCCCAAGCAGCGTTGGATCAGCGGCAACAGCAGCTACTGCTCGCGCGGGGGAAGGGGGCGCCGCGACTTGGTCGGCACGCGCGGAGTGGGCTCGGGCGTCGTCGTACGGCGACGTGGAGGGACTGCCCGCGCGAAGGAGGAGCATGTGCGGTTTTGGGTCGTGCGGCCCGATGCCGCCGGGGAGCATCCGTGCTGCCGCGGTCGCTGATGATGATGTGGGCAGAACGCGCTGAGGCGACCGGCGTGTTGTTCAGGCCGCGCCGGTGGTAGCAGGTGCTCGCTGTTCGCGATGACCTCGAGTCCTGTGCCGCGATCTGTTTGCTGATCCTCGGACTGATCGATCCGCCGCTCACTTAATCGCCGCCGGGGCGGGATTGCAGTAGTGCGGCACTGAGGACACGGTGCGGCGCGTTCGCCACGCTACGCGCCACCGAGCAAGAACCAATCGCCTGGAGCGACCCAAAGGAGCCCACCGTGACAGAGCGCCTCTGTCTCCCCCTGACCCTGCTGTTGTTGCTGAGCCTGGGTTGCGCCAGCGCCTCGGCGGCGACAACGCCGCCCTTCGCTCATGCCGCCGTCGACGCGTATCAGGTCGAGCTCCACGTCGCCAACAACTCAAGCCAGACCGTACGGCTCAACTTCCACTCGGGCGGGGATTTCAGCCCCTCAGATCCGCCCGCGCTTCCTCCGGGCGGGAGCCAGACGATCACGATGTCGTGGACCCCATCGTTCGATGATCTCTATTACCACCCGAGCGCCGTCTTCGAGCTCATCTACCACGTGACGACGGCCCCCTCGGAGACCGTCTATGCGAAGTTCACGATTCCGGTCACTCCGGGCTCGGACAACACTACGGTCTGCTCCGACCAGGGCGGGTCTTGGCCCCTAGTTCTGTTCTCCTGCCAGATGGACGCGAAGGGCTACCACCCCACGGCGCATCTCACCCTGTCGAACGCTCCATACGGGCTGACCGTGACCGACCCGCGCGTCGAGTGGGGCGGTGCCCCACCCACCTTCACCGCGAAGTTGCCACGGCAATGGGATGGGCAGGTGAAGGTGATCGACGAGTTCGCGGGGAAGACCCAGGTGATCGGCACCACCCAGATCGTCGACGGAATCGCCACCTGGCAGCCGCAGGCCGATGCTCTGGCCGTCGGCGATCATCGCATCTACGCGCAGGCCACCGCACCGAAGGGCGCAATCACGCCGAACGGAGAAGTCAGGACCTCGAACACCGTGACCGTCTCGGTCGTCCGGACGCGCCTGGCGATCCGCCTCGACGCGAACCCGAACACGCTGACCTACGGTCAATCCCCAGCCCTCAGCGCGGTCACGCAGGCCGACGCGAGCGGACGCCTGGAGTTCTACGCCGCCACCAAGAACGGATGCGGCGGCTCGCAGGAGCCAGGCGCCACGTGCGAGTACATGGGGAGCGCACCGATCGCCGACGGGGTTGCCAAGCTGACGAAGCCCAACGCTCCCCTCGGCGCCGGGATGCATGAGCTGTTCGCCACCTACCGCGGCGACGACCACTATGCCGAGTCCACGTCGAACATGTTCCCCTTGACCGTCGAGCGCAGCCCGACGCCGATGAGCCTCGACATCGACACGAACGACGGGCGCAACGACTCCTTCTTGCATCCGCCCAGCTTCGTCGCCACGACCTCCAAAGGCGCCGCCGGAACGGTGCTGTTCTTCGCCAGCCGGTACGTGCCCGGACAGCCACGGAATGGTTGCGCCGGCGGCGACAACGGCGGGGACAGGCCGGTACCGGGGTGCGAGGTGTTCGGCACCGCGGAGATCAAGGACGGCGTCGCCACCCTGGTCCTTCGCGGCCAGGCGGTGAACGCCGGCATCTACGTCGTGCATGCCTTCTACTCGGGGGACGCGGACTACGACCGGGGGGACTCGAACACCTTCCAGGTCGGGATCCCGCGCTCCACGCCACCGATACGCCTGACCGCGAGCACGGGCACCGCGACCCCCGATCATCCGCCGACCTTCACCGTCGTCATGCCCCTCGCCGCGCAAGGTTCGGTGACGTTCTACGACAGCATCGACGATGGATGTATCAGCGGCAAAGGACTCGACGCGGCGTGTGAGGCGCTCGGCACCGCAGAGCTGATCGACGGGGTGGCCAAGCTGAAGGCACCCAGCATCACGCGGACCCCCGGCCGCCACTTCATCCATGCCTCCTACGGCGGAGACCCCAACCTCTTTGCCAACGACTCCAACGACGTGACCGTAAACGTCCGCTGACCCTGGCCGGCGCCCGCGGGCCCGCACTCGATCCAGGCGCACTGCCGGTCGCCGATCAAAGGGGTCGCGCAGGTGCCGCGACTGGTATAGGGCGTGAAGCAGCCACACTCGGGCCGGCTCGCAACGGCCGACGCAGACCCGCCTTGGTTGTCGCACGGGCATCTCGTCGGCGACTCCACGGGCACTGCTTGGCGCGGATACGAGCCGGTCCGACAACCGGGTCCGGCGCGGCTGCGTGCGCCGACCAAACCCCTTCCTTTCCGCGCAAAGGAAGGCCGTTGAATTCGACGTGCAGATGCTCGTCGACGAGTGAAAGCAGGTCCGCGCCCCGTTGCTGGATCCGGCCACGAGGAGAAGTCTTGCTAGGCCGTGTCGAAGCGACCGAGACTCCTGTCTGTTGGTGGTTGCGGAAGTCGCGCCGTCGCGGTCCGGCTTGACGACTAGGTGGTGACCCTGTGCGCGAGGTCCCTGCGTCCTGCTGTCGCGCCTCAGCAGGGAGGATGGCGTCGCCGGTTTGCAGGAGGGGTCAGATCAAGCGTTTCGGCCGTGTGCTGCGGCCATTGGAAGCCGGCGGCGGTTCGTTATCGTGGCCGCGCATGCGGATTGCGTTCGATCATCGCGGCTTCGATGGCGAGGTCCACGTCACCGTCGATCTCGTGAGAGACGCCACGGCGGTGGGCAAGCCCGCCGGAACAGAGGGATACCCTTACTGCGAGGCTGTCGTGGGTTTTCCTGGGCAGGGGTACGACGCGATGTTCGGTTGGGTCCAGCTCGTGCGATCGACCGATTTAGCCGACGGCCAGTTCGCGTTTGACCCTCTGAGACATTTCGAAGACTCCCCCTCGCCGTATGGCTTCTATGGCTGCAGGCCGACGTTGTTCGACGCGCCCTCCCGCGATGAGCGCACACCGCTGGACTGGATCGCGCACAGCTTTCTCGCCCCGCTCGACATCTTCGAGGAGGAGAGGATGGTGCAACCTCTCCTCGGCTTCTCTTGGGGCTTCGATATCGATCGTGCGGCCCGAATCCGGGCCAAGCCTGTCGAGCGCTTATCACCCGACCACTGGGCCGAGCACCTCGCGTACCTACGACGCCAGTTCCCAGGCTGGAGCTTCCACGCGTGACTGCAACGCGCAACGGAGGTAGCTGCCGCGTCGCCCTCGAGCCCGGGGTGAAATGACCAGCAGGCAACCCACCCTCACAACTACCGCGTCGGCCAAGATAAAGAGCGGGTCGCGTCGCGTGGAAACCAGGGCCCGCCGCGACATCGGACCAGAGTGCTCGTCGGTCGCCCGAGCGGCGCTCCCGGCAGGGCTGCCGCTCTCGGCAAGATCCAGCAGCGACAACCGGTTCAAGGATGCGCGGCCCCTTCGGAAAGGAGGGCCGAGGCACCACGGCGGCGATCGACCTGCTCGTCGCCAAAGTCGCGTCTGACGTCCGCGCTCGCCGCAGGGGCCGCGCGAGCGGCTCTCGTATCCGCGCATTCCGTGCCGCGAACGACGAATACGGAGAGCTCGGCGCGGTCGAGCCGGCCATCGAGACGGCACTCCACATCGTCGGTCGCGGCCCGATCGCCGGCGCGGTCGTGTCTCCGCTAGTAGGCTGGCGTTGCCGAGGCTAACGACCGTAGGAGGACAGAGATGCCCAAGCCCACCGTTGTCCTTGTTCACGGAGCCTGGGCTGATGCGTCCAGCTGGAACGCAGTCGTCTCCGGGCTTCAAAGGCAGGGCTTTACTGTGCTCGCCCCGACGAACCTCTTGCGGGCCGTGCCGATCGACGCGCCGTACGTCAGCTCGTTCCTCGCCCAACGCACCAGTGGACCGGTGGTCCTCGTCGGCCATTCCTACGGCGGCTTCGTAATTACGAACGCCGCGGTCGGTGCCGACAATGTCAAAGCGCTCGTTTACGTGGATGCCTTCATCCCTGACGAGGGCGAGTCGGTCTTCCAGATCCTCGGCGGGTCCGGGTCGGCTTTCGACATCCCCGATCCGACGGCTGTCTTTGACCTCGTCAACTATCCGGGCGCGCCAGAGGGCGACGTCGAAGCGTTCCTCAAACCCGACACGGTGCACCAGTCCTTCGCCCAGGACCTCCCAGAGTCCGACCGCTGGCTCATCGCGGCAGGCCAGCGGCCGATCACCCTGAGCGCCAACACCACCCCATCCGGCCCTCCGGCCTGGAAGTCCCTGCCGAGCTGGGTCGTGATCGGCACCGAGGACCGCGTGATCCCGCCCGGCACCCAGCGTCACATGGCAGAGCGCGCCCGCGCCACGATCACCGAGGTGGCCGGGTCCCACGTGTCGATGGTCTCCCATCCCCAGGTGAGCATCGACGTGATCCTGGCCGCCGCCGCGGCCGCCGGCGACTGAGCTACGGCCCATTTCCACTCCGGGACGGGTGCGCTCCGTCCAGCGGCCGTCGCGGGGGATCCCGCTACCCGTTGCTTCGAGTCCTCCGAATCGCCAGCTGCCAGGGTCATCGATGCGACGAGGCCAATGGCCGCGGGGCGATCCGAATCTGTCTCGCTCGCCGCGCTTAGCAGGGCGCTGCTCCCGCCTCCCGGATGCTCGTCATTCAACGAAAGCGGGCCCTGCCTGCGCTGCTGGCTCCGAAGGGACGGAGCGGCCCGATCGCCCGTCGGAAGGTGGCGTGACACTTCTCCGTCGTCGTGAACCGAGTGGTCTCCGCGACCGCTTGTGAGCTCATCGCCTGGCAGACCCGCCGCGAATGTTCGCACCCACAGTTGGGATGGATGGGTGGCTGACGGTGGGGCCGTCAGGCCGTCGCGGTGAGCCGACCGAAGCTGTCCTCCTCAGTGGCTTCAGGTCGCTGGTCGAATGCGCGAAGGTCAGCTGCGACGCTGAGCAGGTCCCAAGGGCCCGGCCTCGGCGAACGTCGTAGTCCGATCGACGATCCGCCTGGCGAAGGGTTGCCTCGCAGCCCGGTTTGCGCGCCGCCTGGTGGGGGGTGCGATCGGGGGCGATCATCCGGCCGACGGGCGCAGGGCCTCCTCTCAAAGTGCCGCGTCGATGAGGCCTTCGGCGGCGGCCCGGGAGGAACTGGCGATTAACGAATCGTGATCCATCCAAGCGGCGATCATGCCGCCGTCAAAGATGATCTGGAGTTGCCGGGCGAGCTCGAGCGGATCTGCGGCTCCGGCTTGTTCAGCGAGGTCGACGAAGAGGGCGCGCATCCACGCTCGGTACTCGACGGCGGCCTGTTCAACCTGCCCGCCGAGCGGCGCCTCGGCAAAGGCGGCGACGAACGCGCAGCCGCGGAAGCCGGGTTGCGCGAACACCTGGGCCTGCGCCTCGAATACAGCGAGGATCCTCCGGCGCGGATTGCGGTGAAGATCGACGGCACTGCTGATCACGGTGGTGGTTCCGCCGTGGCGCGCCTCCAAGTAGGCCCGAACCAAGCCCTCCTTGCTGCCAAAGAGGTTGTAAAGGGACGCCTTCGCGACTCCGGCGTGCTCAATGACACGATCGATGCCCACGCTCTGGACCCCCTCCGCGTAGAACAACGCATCGGCGGACGCCAGCAGACGCTCTCGAGCCGAGGTTGAGCGGACCTGCTTATCGGTACTGGCCGGCGCGGCGCCGGGTTCGAGCTTCTCCATATTCCGCTCCCTGAACAGACTTGTCTAGCGGCTGCACTGAAGTTGTACCAGCCGGCTGGACTTCTTGTCTACTGCCAGCCGTCAGGCTCACGCCTAGATCCCGAGTTTGCTGCGTTTGCGTCCTGTCCTCGCGACCTGTCGGCGCCCAGAGCACGACCTTGCCGTCAACTAGACGGACCTGTATGGTGGCTTTTAGAACATCGAGCAAGGGGGTGTCATGACGGCTGGTGCTGGAACGGTTGCTCTGGTCACCGGGGCGACATCAGGGATCGGCAGGGCGGCGGCAGCCAAGCTCGCCAGCGACGGCCACACGATCGTCGTACACGGCCGCGATGCCGCCAGAGGCCTCGAGGTCGTCGACGCCATCGCAGCGGACGGCGGCACGGCACGATTTGTGGCCGCCGATCTGAGCGACCCAACTGACTTCAGTCGCTTCATCGCCGGCGTCGGCGATGTGGACGTCCTCGTGAACAACGCCGGCACCGCATGGTTCGGTCCGACCGCCGATCTCGACGTGGCGACCTATGACCAGCTCTTCAACGCGAACGTCCGCCCCGCGTACTTCCTCGTCGCAGCGCTCGCTCCGAAGATGGTGGCGCAGGGCAGCGGCAGCATCATCAACGTCGGAAGCATGGCCGGCCAGATCGGCATGTCCGGAGGTGCTGCCTACAGCGCCACTAAGGCCGCGCTGGCTTCGTTCACGCGCTCCTGGGCGGCCGAATACAGCCCGTCCGGGGTTCGGGTCAACACGATCGCGCCCGGACCGGTCTATACCGCAGTACAGCCCGCCGAAGAGACGAGCGCGCTCGGTGCCACCACCATTTTCGGACGCGGCGCCGACGTGGACGAGATCGCCGAGGTCATCTCGTTCCTAGCCTCCCCCAAAGCCAGTTACATCACCGGTGCGCTCTATGCCGTCGACGGAGGTCGCACCGCCATCTGATCGCCACCAGCAACCCGACCGTTCTTTCTTCTGGACGCGGGCCGCGTCAGTGACCCGTAGGTCACGGCATCCGCCAGGCGGAACGCGCGGCCGCCGACGCCGGGTTTTGGCCTTCACCTGCGTGGCGACAGAGCATGCAGGCTGGCTGCTAAAGATCGCGCCGAAGCAGAAGTGCGCGCCGGTTTCGAGACGCCTCTTGGAACGGACGAGCCGCGGCACCGAGCTCGAGCCTGGCGAAGAGACTTCTGGGTTCCCACGCGAAGAGTAGCTGGCACGGGACGCGTGCTAGCTCGATTCCGGTTAGGGCGTCATAGCGCTTTGGACGACCGATGAAAGTCAAGGGGCGTTGGGAGCATCTTTTGGCGGCGGGTTGGTGGTTCCCGGTCTCTGCGCGGCGCAGTGACCGACCCCGCGGGGTTGGTGGGTCAAGCTGCGTGCCGGTCGGCTGGGTTTCGGGCG
>DATBYI010000256.1:0-9692 GCA_036513815.1 Solirubrobacteraceae bacterium | reverse complement strand
ACCGGCCAGCAGACGTCCGGACCGACGGCCGCGACCACGCCGGCGCCGTCTGACCCGAGCGTGACCGGGAGTTGGCAGTAGTCCGGCGTGGTCCACACCCAAGGATCGCGGCGGTTGAGGGCCGCCGCTCGCACCGCGATGACTACCTCGCCGCGGGCAGGCTCAGGCTCCGGCAAGTCGACCAACTCGAAGCGGGGAGGATCCCCGAACTCCACCAATCGCAGCGCTCTCATCTCTCCTCAGCCCCCATGGCGGCGCCAACATACAACGCTCAGCGGCACGGTGTCAGGACACCCAGATGTTCTGGAAACGCACGATTGAACGACACGCCGACCCACGACGGCACGCGCCGCACTCGACCACGCCGACGGCTGTCCACGCAACGGACACCTCAGGCCACGAATGCCTGAAGGCCATATCCACGGCCGTCGCCCGGGCAATCGGGTCGTATATAACTCCAACTCAGATTGGGCCCCCGCCGAGTTCTGAACTAATTCCGAGGCGGCGACTTGCCTAGGGCGCCGTGCTCACGCTATGAAGGCGGAGTCGGGGCGTACGTGACGGGGACAGCGTTGGACTGGCCGGCGAGAGTCTTGACGCTGAACGGAACCACCAGTGGATTGCTGGTCGCCGTCTGCGGCGGGGCGTCGATCTGCATCTCGGTGCCGGTCACGTAGACGTAATCGACATCCATCGAAGATTCGAGTGCGGGATCTCCGAAGTCGGCCCAGTCGATGTCCATCGGGGCGAAGCCGGCCCCGTGGGCGGTGAGCACGGAGCTGCCGTCCTCGTTCAGCCAGCTCGCCGGCCCGGCGGACGTCGAGACCGAGGTGACTCGTGGCGCGGGTAGATAGTCGAACTCGGTTGGGGCCAGCTGTGTCTCGCACCCGCACCCGGGCGGGGCTACGAGCACGCCGAGGTTGTTGACCTCGATCGTGCCCTCGAGCGGAGGAAGGATGTGACCGGTGGCGCTGGTGCCGTGTGCATTGGACACCCTGACTTGGACCTGACACATGTCATTGGTCGCGTTCTCGCCGCGGTAGACACCGGTGGAGGGCAGTGGAGAGCAGGCCGTCCGCGCTGAGAACGGTGGCGGTGTGACCGTGATCTGGTTCGGACCGTCGACCGTGAAGCTGCGTGCGGGCACGCCGCCGAACGACACCGCGGTCGCGCCGGAGAAGCCCGAGCCGAGAATCGTGGCTGTGGAGGGCGCCGAATCGGATCCGCCGAACGGGATCACGGCCGTGATGCTCGGGACTACGCTCCCGACGCTGGTATCGACGTACTCGAACGTCGAGCTCGCCCCGGGTGTGCTCGACTGCCCGCCGTCCAGCGTGACGATCACGTCGGCCGGGCCGGCGCCGTCCTGCGGGGCCGGCGCGTCCGGTGGCAGTGTCTCCCGCGCCGGAGGGAGCGTCGCGGTGATCGAGGTCGGGCTGTCAACAGTGAAGCGAGTGGGGGCCAGCTGGGCGGCGCCGACCTGCATCCCGGCGACGTCGGACACCCCACCTGACTCGAACCCTCTGCCGGTGATCGTGACGCGCTCGCCGCCTGCCGTGCTGCCGTGGTCCGGACTCAACGCGCTCACCACCGGTCGCGTCGCCCGGGCCGCGAAGCTGCACAGGTAGTAGGCGAGCCCCGGCCCACCGTTCGGCGCGGTCAGCTGCGGCGACCCCAGACCACTCGCCAGGTCGTATCCGGTCCTGGCCGGGAACACCAGGCCATTCGCGAGGTCGTAGATGTCGTTGTTGCCCGCTGTGACGTCCGTGAACGAGGCCGTGTAGTGCGCCGGGTTCGACGCGACGGCGTAGAGCAGCGGGCTGACGAACCCAACGCCGTCGCGCGTGGCCGGCTGCGAGGAACACGTCTGTGAGGCGTTGGTCACCGCGAGCATCGCGGCCCAGATCGGCGTCGAGGAGGAGGTCCCTCCGATCGTGACCCAGCCGCCCTCGGAGGCGTCGTAGACGGTGACCGCCCCGGTGAACTCGTCGCCCTGGGAGGAGACGTCGGGAACGAGACGGCAGGGCGTCGAGGATCCGGCGCCGGCCACGGTCGACTGGCAGAAGTTGGTCGGATAGCCGAACTGCTGCTCCACGGCGTTCGCGTTCGTGTAATCGGCGCTGCCGGGGAAGTCGATCCCGGGCACGTCGGCCTCTCGCTGCCAGGTCGGCATGGTCCAGGACTCGGAGATGCCGCCCCCGCCGGCGCCGCCCGTTCCGCCGTCGTTCCACACCTGCTCGACGGGCGGCTCGCTGGCGTCGGTGATCGTCGTGCCTCCGACCGAAACGACGTACGGCTGGCTTCCGGGGTCATCGACCGACACCGGGTTCTGACCCGAGGCGACGGTGGTGGTCTCGAACGTGTCGCAGTCATCCGATCCGTTGTCTCCGGCGGCGGAGAACACCGACTGGCCCTGGGCGGCGGCCTGTTCGAACAGGAAATTCTCGGCCTGTTGGAGGCCGGGCTGGCCCGCCTGGATCGCCTGCTCGCACAGTCCCCAGCTCGTGCTGATGACCTGGTCGCGATCGGCGTCGATGATCGCCGCGTAGTTGTCGACCGGGTCATAGTCAACACCGCCGGTTCCCGGGCTTGGGGCCTCGTAGACATCGATCGTGGCGTCGGGCGCAATCGCCGAGAGATCCTCGACGTCGAGGTTCGCCTCGCCGCTGCCCGGGCCGATCGGCTGGCCGCCATCGACTTGGATCACGTGCAGACGGCTGAGCATGGCCGACGCCTGGCCGGCGCCAAAGTAGCAGGCGTCGAACGTGCGCACGTCCGAGTACAGGAACGGCTCGAGCTCGTACAGGGCGATGCGTTGCCCTTGGCCGAGATCGCCGCCGTCGTAAAGGCCGAAGGCACCGTAGGCGTGAGCGATCTGGTCGTCCGTCAGCCCCCCGTTCTGCTGCGCGTCGGCGGTCGCGGCCGGGCACGCCGCGGGAGCCCCGCTCGAGTGAGAGAACGAGGCCGTCGCGGCGCGCCTGATCCTCCCGCGGTCAGCCGCGGGAGCGCGCACGATCCCGACTGGCCTGGGGCGCGCCAGGTCATTCAGGCCCACGATGGCCGCCACCGATCCGGCGACAGCCGAGGACAGCGCTGCGGCGGACGTCAACGTTTGCCCGGTCGAGCCGTCAGCGAGCCGGTAGCGTTCCACGCCGGTCTGGAAGGCATGCTCGATCTGAGCGGCGCTGCCGGAGAAGTTGATCAGCAGCCCGTCGCTCGAGCCTCCGGTGACGCGCAGTCCGTCGGATGAGAGCTGCGAGCGCACCGCGTCGATCGTGGCCGCGGTCGGGCCGAACCGACCGGCGAACGCTCCCGCCGGCAGGTACTGGTGGAACATCGGCGAGGCTGGGTCACTGACCTCGGCGATGAACTGCGCGAGAGCCGCGTTATCGCGAGGCTTCAGGACGACCGTGCCCGACAGCGAGGCCGACGAGGACACCGCGCCAAGCGATCGCGCGCCGGCCGGCACGCGCGGGGCGGAACCGACCCGGATCATCGGGGAAGAGCCGGCCGCCGCCGCCCCTGACCCAAGCGCCCCCAGCAGTCCAACGCACAGGGCCATCACAGCCACCCGACGGAATCCCTTAGCCATGACAGCCTCCATTCTTGGGTACCGGCACGCGCCGTCTGGCCCGGCAGGCCCCAGCGGCCGCCCGCTTATATCACCGCTCGATCCGGCGAGTCAATCGATCACTCCCGCCCTCGGGCCTGCTCCAGGTTCGACCGGTGGGGCCCGGAGAGCCACTCCGCATCCGGCCCCAGACGCGCGTCGACCGGTTCCTGTCCTCGTCGCAGCGCGTCGATGTAGGCACGATCGGCGGCTAGGCGCGCCACCACCTCAGGGCCCTCGGCAACGGCGCCGTGACCAGGGACCACGACATCGACTTGGCGGGCGGCCTCTCCCAGCCGGTCGAGTGCCGTCTCGTAGGCGCCCACCTGTTCGGGGCGGCGAGCGTCGAGGAGCGGGATCAGAACATCGGAGAGCATGTCGCCGGCGAGCAGGACGCCACGGTCCGCGAGCAGGACCGCGGCGTGGCCGACCGCGTGCGCCTCATGTTCGATGATCTCGCCCGGCACGGGTCCGCCGTCCTCGGGCAGCGGGGTGACGAGCCCGAAAAGCTCGAGAGGGATGTCCGACGCGCTCTCCGCCGCCATCCTCTGCCCCCGCTCTCGCGCTTCACTGGCAGCGCGGGCGCCGGCTCGGGTGGCGTAGCGCGGCACGTCGCCGAACCGGGAATGCCAGAGCAGGTGGTCCCAGTGGGGATGGGTGGAGAACCCGGCGAGCACCGGAACGCCGAGCCCGTCCAGGTCATCGGCGAGCTGGTTCAGCTCAGAACCATCGATGCCGGGATCGACCAGAATCAACCCATCCTCCCCGCGCACGACGATGGAATTGGTCCAGACCCACGCGCTCTGCCGGACCCAGACCCCGTCGGCCACGTGAGTCAGCATCGGTTCACTGTGTCAGGTATGTCCCCAGCGGCGCAATAGGAGAGGCCGCGTGCACTCGTTGCGCGTCACCGCGAGCGATGAGACGCGGGAACACTCGCCCCCAGTTGCTCGCGCCACCAACCGACCGGAACGATTCGAAGAGCCACCGCGAGCGTTCCGCGGTCAAGCTGCTCAGCGAGTTGTGTGATCGCTGCGAGCCTCTGTACTAGCTCCCCGTCGTCGAGTGGGCCCTCGATCAGGGCGGCCGGGTGGCTCCGCGCCCTATGACTTCGCCCATCGTCCTGGCTGACCCCGAATCCGAGCAGGCTGCTCAGCCACGCCAAGTCCCCCGCCAGCTCGACGTGTCGGTCGACCACCTCGGCGTACACATCAGCATTCAGCATGACGGCCGCCCAACGGCCGAGGACCGCGTCGTTGTTCTCCACGAAGGTCGTGACGCTGTCTTGAAGGCGCTTTCGCTGGTCCGCGTCGGCGAGGAGCTCGCGCAGCTCGATGGTGAGGCGCTCTGTGTCGCGGACCGCGTCCCGGCCCGCGTCGATCGACGTCGTTACGGTGGGGATGTCGCCTTTGCCGGCATACGGGTCAGCCGGGATGAGCCCGGCCAGCGCCGCGACCCCCGTCCACACCAGCCGTGCGTCGCGGACGAGCTGCAGCATCACGTACTGAGCCAGCACGCTCCATCGCTGTGTACTGCGACGCTCAAGGGCCTCGTTCACGAGCGCGACGGTGAGCATCACCACGATCACGCTCGCGACGAGTCCCGCGAGCAGGGGGTGATCACCCCAGAACCTCCTCTCCAACGCGTCCGACAGCACGCCGGCGACGAGGGCAAGCAGCGCGAGCGCGGCGAGCGCGCGAGTGCCGCGTAGGTATGAATCGACAGACGCCGAACGTCGCGGACCTGAATCGCGGCGTGCCACGTCGCTGCCGTAGCCGCTTATGGATGTGAAGGCCGGGTCTCGGTCCAGTCGACGTAGAGGTTGCGCTCGGCGAATAGCCAGTCACCGTCGACCTTGGCGAATGTGTCTCCGTAGCGAAGCCACGCGACCATCAGCTTGCGCTCGCCGTCCGCGGTGAACAGGTGGTGGGCGATGCAGTAGCTCTCTCCGCTCGCCCGGTTGCCGTCGAGCGCGACCGTGCTCTGGCCGTTGAAGTGCATCGTCGCCTGATAGCGGTTGAGGTCATCGAACACCGGTGTGAGCGCGTCACGGCCGTCGAGCACCTGTGTCGCCCCGGAGCCCTGGCCGTCCATGTAGACGACGAAGTGGGTGTCCTCGGTAAAGAGCGACTTCTGCCCCTCGGCGTCGCGGCGATCGGCGCAGTGTGCGTAGGCGTCCACCAGCTCGCGGATCGCCAGGCGGTCAGCCTGCTCCGTCGCGGTGATTTCGGTGGTTGTCGTCATGGCCCTCCTGTTCCGTTCAACGGCGCGTTAGTCTGGCTGAAGCGGGGAACTCCCCGGATGGCGCCAGTATAAGCGGGGAGTTCCCCGCTTGCAACCAGAGGAACTGTGTGTGACCGAATCCACCGAGCTCAAGCGAAGCGATGCCCGTCGCAACCGCGACGCGATCCTCGCGGCTGCGCTCGAAGCACTGACCGAGTCGCCCGACGCCTCACTGAACGCGATCGCGAAGCGAGCGGGCGTCGCCAATGCGACCCTCTACCGGAACTTCCCCACCCGGGAAGAGCTCGTGCTCGCCACCTACCAGCATGAGGTCCAGAGGCTCGTCGATGCGGCCGACCAGCTCCTGCAGGCCCAAGCGCCGAGCGACGCGCTGCGCAGCTGGGTCGGACACCTGGCTCGCTACGCCGTGACCAAGCACGGCCTCGCCGACGCCCTGCGCAAGGCGTCCACTCCAGGGAACGACCTGTCCTCCACCGATACCTACGATGCGATCGTCGGAGCGCTCGACCGCCTGTTGCAGGCGAACATCTCCGCCGGGACGCTGCGGCCCGGCCTCGAGGCCGACGATGTGATCCTTGCCCTAGCCGGACTCTGGCAACTCGACCCGGCGAGCGACTGGGAAGCCCAAGCGCAGCGGATCTACGACATCGTTCTTTGCGGTCTGCGGCGATCCACCTGAGGTCCACGACCCAGCCCAGTTCGGTCGGATCGAGACTCCTCGGGGCGCCGGGGTCTCCGCGTTGGCTCACTCAGCGTCGCGTTAGCGCGGTGGCGGTTACACGCTGGGAGGAGGCTGACCGTGCGATCCAGCAGATGAGTGTGAGCGTCTCGCACGCGACTGCAGCCAGACCGAGTGGGTTGGCCCAGTCGCCGATGTCGTCGGACATCGAGGGAAGCCCGATGGAGCGCGAGAGGAAATAGGCAACGAGCGCACCGAGTGAGATGGCAGCCGCGCCCACCCAGACGAACTCGTGATCGGTGGCCGACAGCAAGATTGCGGCTGCGAGCGCAGCGACGCTGAGGGCGATGAACAGCGCGCCTGCGTACGGCGCCTCGCGCAGGTGTTCCGGCACGAGAGTCATGTGGATGGCGGCGGTCGCGGACAGCGCCGCGGCGGCCGGCCAGCGCCAGATCGAGCTCGGGCATGAGAGATGCATGAGTTCGCTCCCCGGTTGAGGTGATGAGGGAGATGCGGGCCGCGCAGCTTCAGCAGGCGCGGCCCGCTTGATTGCCCCCCTGGTGACGCGACCCGTTACTTGATGACCCGAATCAGGCGCATCATCCCGAGCTGGGTGTGCTCGCGGCCGTCTTGCGTGTCCATGAAGCACGCTTCGACGTAGTAGCCGGGCTTGGCGTTGAGGACCGCCTGCTGGATACCCCCCGGCGAGATCGGTCCCGCCAGGCTCAGGAAATGCCGGCTGGCCAGCTTCATGGCCTTGCCGTCCTTACCCGCGCGGAGCAGCGCCATGACTGCTCGCCCGGTGGCGGCGTTCTTGACGCCGATTCCGATGACCATGTGCACGAGATAGCCGCCATTCTGTGCCCGCACAATCGTCCCGTCGTGCAGAATCGTCGGTCCGCGGAAGTTGAACTCGATCGCCGTCTCAGTGGCAGCCGCGTTGGGAAGCGCGGCCGGCGACGAGGACTGGGTGACGGTGAACGGCGCCAATCCAGGGTTTCCGTTCCCGGTGATGTTGAGGGCGACGTAGTTGCCGGGCGTCAGGACGGTTTGCGTCGGGACCCCCGCAGAGTTGTCGGCGAAGAGCGACCCGTAGGGGGTGAGCGCGTTGATGTCGCCGTGGGCGCTCTGGACCGCGCCGACGGCCTGCAGGATCGACGCGCCCGGGTTGAGCCGAACGAGTCCCCACGTTGGTCCGTTGCTGTTGGGACCACTCGGGGCCTTGCCGCTGAATGTGGAGACAACGTTGACCGCGCCCGATACCTCACTGCCGGACACGGACACGCCGGTCGTGCCGGTGAGCGCGATGTTCAGCGTGGGCAACGAGTTGGAGCTGGCGGCGGCACCGCTGGCGCCGCTGGCGAGGACGAGCGCACCCGTGACGGCGAGCGCGCCCGCTGTGGCGATTAGCGATGAAAATCGCTGTGACATGTGGTTGAAACCTCCGCGGTTTGAATGGTGGTCAGAGAAGTCGGCTCGATCGCGATTCCCGGGCTGATGCGCGCGAACGCGAGCTGGGCCCGGTGGTTGACCTCGGTCACTGCCTCGGCCCGGTCCGAGTCGAAGCGGCAGAAGCACGCCTCCTCGAGGGCAAGGAAGATCGAGCCGCGGTAGCGGATCTCGGTACCGGCAGCGCGCAGCTCGGCGCACGCCGCCTCGGCTCGGCTCAGCGCGGCGCGGACATCGGCCTCGGACAGTCCCGGCAGGTAGCGCTCGACGAGGTACGCGTGCATCGCGGCGCAAGCTACGGTCGCCTCCGGGGGCGATCAACCAGGGAAATCCGCGGATTTAGCTTGGCGTCATGGTGCCCACGTCCGGTGGTTCCCCGAGCCCACTGCGCGAGCCAGCTCGGTGCGAGAGCGCACCCCGAGCTTGCGATACAGCTTGGAGAGGTTCCACTCCACCGTACGCGCGCTCACATGAAGCGCCGCGGCGACCTCACGATTGGTGCGGCCCGCCGCGACCAGCCTCGCGATCTCGGATTCGGTTGCGCTGAGCGCCCCCGCCGGCGCGGCCCGGCGACCTCCGATCCGCCCCAGCTCCACGCGCGTGCGCTCCGCCCACTGCGCGGCTTCAGCCGCGGCGAACAGCTCGAGCGCCGACTCGAGGAGTTCGCGCGCGCGCGACTTACGGCGCCGTCTGCGGTGCAGCGTCCCATAAGCCAGCAGCGTTCGGGCGAGGTCGAGTGGGCGGTCCTGCAGGTCGTGCTCGCGCCGCGCGCGCTCGAAGGCTGCCACCGCCATCGCCTCCTGGCCGTTGGCGTCGGCCACCACCGCCTCGCAGCGCGCCGCCAGGGCTCGGGCCCACGGGCGGTTGAGCCTGTGTGCGATTCGACGATGCTCGCGAGCAACCGTGGCCGCGTGATCGGGCTCGCCGACCGCGACCAGCGCTTCGACCAGATCGGGGAGCAGCGGGAAACGGCCCGGTGACTCGACTCCGCCCGCGGACATGAGCTCCCACGCGCGCTGCAACGCCGTCGCCGCCGCAACGGGGTTGTCGAGTGACAGCTCGACCGCCCCCACTGCTGTCAGGTTCCCGATCACGTACAGGTAGTGGCCGGTGCGCTCCGCCAGCTCCAGCCCCTGCCGCGCGGCATCGCGCGCTTCATTGATGTGCCCGAGCCAGCCGGCGGCGCTAGCCAGCGGCCACAGTGCCCCCGCTCGCTGGGCGTCCTGATCCGCGCTGCCCGCGAGCTCCAAGTAGCGGAGTGCGAGCTCTCGTCCTCGTGTGGGGTGCCCAAGATTCGTCTCCAGTGCGCTCAAGTAGGCCAGCGCGTGAATTTCCCTCCAGGGATCCGCAGATTCACCGGCGTCGCGCAGCATCGCCTCGAGCGGAGAGCGCGCTTGCTCCAACTCGCCCGCCCACAGCAGCACCACACCTTCGAGCGCCGCCGGACCGATCTCAGACCAAGCCCACGGCCGCTCGCTCGCTCCGGCACTGCTTCGCACCTGGTTCGGAAAACCGGTCAGAACGGGTCGAGCGCGAGCGGCGAGCACCAGGGACAGGGTCGCTGCGGCGGCTGCCTCGGCCGCCGGATCGATCGCGTCGACAAGCCGCAGCATCGCTCGCGCGTGCCGCTCGGCGCCCTTCGCGTCCGCCCCCAGGAGCCGGAGCCACGTCAGCTTCTGGTGCAGGTCCGCGCGCAACTCACGGGATATG
>DATBYI010000255.1:0-5177 GCA_036513815.1 Solirubrobacteraceae bacterium | reverse complement strand
AGCAGCGGAATCGAGACTGGGATGAGTACAGCTAAGCGTCTGTTCGTCATGCGCCACGCCAAGTCGAGCTGGGACAACCCCGGGCTCGACGATCACGAGCGCCCCCTGGCTCCTCGCGGCCACCGCGCGGTCGAGGTCATGGGCACCTACCTACAGACCACGGGCATCGCGCCACAGCTGGTTCTCTGCTCGACCTCGCGACGCACGCGTGAGACGCTCGAGGGCATCGCGGTCGGGGGCGAGCACCTGATCGAGCCGGCGTTGTACTCGGCCACCTGCGAGGAGGTGCTCACCCGCCTGCGCCAGCTGCCCGACACGATCAGCTCGGTGATGCTGATCGGACACAACCCCACCGTGCAGATACTCGTTCTGCGGCTGAGCAACAACGATGGCGCCGGCGTCTCCGACGCGCGACGGGACGCCATGAAGCGCAAGTTCCCGACCGGTGCACTGGCCACGCTGTCCTTCGATTGCGCCTGGAGCGACCTGGCCGCCGGCCGAGCACGGCTCGAGGAGTTCGTAACCCCAAAAGGGTTCAGCGGGAAGCCTGAAGTCGGCGCAGTAGCTCCAGGGCGCCCCGCTTAGACAACGGCTCGTTGAGGTTGCCGCACTTCGGCGACTGCACGCACGAGGGGCAACCCGAGCGGCACGGGCACTCGCCGATCAGGCGTCGCGCGTCGCCGACCAGCCGCTCGAACTCGTCGTAGCCGCGGCGGGTGATGCCAATCCCGCCCGGATGGCCGTCGTAGATGAAGATCGTCGGCCCGCCGGTCTGCGGGTGCGCGTTCGTCGACAGGCCACCGATGTCCCACCGGTCGCACATCGCGATGAGCGGCAGCACCGCAATCTGCCCGTGCTCGAGCGCGTGCAGCGACCCGAGCAGCTGATCCGGCGGGAACTCCTCGGCCGCGATCAACTCGTCGAGCTCGTACCAAAGCGCGCGCGTCGCGAACTCTACGGTCGGCAGGTCGACCGTTTGGAAGTCGATCACCTCGTGGTCGCGAAGGCTCTTGCGCTGGTAGCCGATGACCGTCTCGGCGTAGACGATCTCACCGTAGGAAAGGGTCACGCCGGATGTCTTGCGCTGCTCGAGCAGGCGGGTCACGTAGATGTCTATTTCGCGCTTGGCCTGCGTGAAGTAATCGCCGTCGAAGGGCTCGAGCAGCGCGCGCCGGCCGGCCAGGTCAAGGTCGAGCACGTGGTAGGAGCGGCCCATGTGCAGATAGACGGCACCCTCATGCACGGTGCCGTAGGCGCGCGCGAGCTCGACCGTGCCGAACAGCTCGCCCGAACTCGCGTCGATCAGCGCGAAGCTGTCGGCCGAGGCGGACCTGAGCGCGGTTCGCGCCGCCGGGTAGTCATCGGCGCGCATCGGGACAAACCCGGTGGCGCGCTCGCGCAGGAAGCCGGCGTCGGTGAGCGCGCGGGCTGCCTGGTGCCACTGCGGTCCGAGGATTTGGCTGTCCTCGCCGCTCAACGGCGCCTCGTGGGCGGCGCACAGGAGGTGCTCGGCGTAGATCTCCGGGCTGTGCGGATCGAGAATCGCCGCCTCGACCGCCCGGTTGAGGAACTCGTCGGGGTGGCGGCAGAAGAACTGATCGAGCGCGTCCTCGCCGGCGATGTAAACGGCGAGGCCCCGACCGCGTCGTCCGGCGCGCCCCCACATCTGCTTCAGGCTCGCGACGGTACCCGGGAACGTCACGCAGATCGCCGCGTCGAGCTCGCCGATGTCGATCCCCAGCTCGAGCGCGTCGGTCGCCACCACCCCGAGGAGCTCCCCGGCACTCAGGCGGCGCTGGATCTCCTGGCGCTGCTGGGGGGTGTAGCCGCCGCGGTAGGGCGCGATCCGCTCCGCTGTTTCAGGATCGAGTCGGTCGCGGGCGTGACGGAGGATCAGCTCGATCCCCTTGCGCGACTTCATGAAGCAGATGGTCTTGGCGCCCGCCGTGACGAGCTCCGAGAAGACCTCGGCCGCCTCGTACAGCGCCGAGCCGCGGATGCCGAGCTCCTCGTCCAGGAGCGGCGGGTTCCACATGGCGATCCGTCGGGTCGCCCTCGGCGCGCCGTCTTTGTCGATCAGGTTGAAGCCGTCCAGGCCCGTGAGTCGCTCGGCCAGCTCCGTTGGGTTTGCGATCGTGGCGCTCGCGAGAAGGAAGCGCGGCTCGCTGCCGTGGATCGCGGCGAGACGTCTGAGCCTCCGCAGCACGTTGGCGACGTGAGAGCCGAATACGCCCCGGTACACGTGCGCCTCGTCGACAACGACGAAGGCCAGGTTCGCGAGCAGGTCGCCCCACGCCGGGTGGTTGGGGAGGATGCCGACGTGGAGCATGTCGGGGTTCGTGAGCACCAGGTTCGAGCGCTTGCGGATCGCCGCCCGCTCGCCGCGGGGCGTGTCGCCGTCGTAGATGGCGGCCCGGATCTGCTTGTGCAGCCCGAAGCGATGAAGCGCGCGCGCCTGGTCCTGGGCGAGCGCCTTGGTCGGGTACAGGTAGAGCGCCCGCGCCGTGCGGTCGGCCGTGAGCATCTGGAGCGTGGGGACCTGGAAGCAGAGGGACTTGCCGGACGCCGTTCCCGTGGTGATGATCGTCGGCCCCTCGAAGGCGCTGTAGAGAGCGTCGGCCTGGTGCGAGTAGAGCTGGTCGATGCCGGCCTGGGCGAGCGCGCCTTGGACCATCGGATTCAGTTCCTGAGGTATCGGCACCCGGTACGGCGCGCGCGCGTCGTAGGCATCGTCGTGGACCAGCCGTTGGTCGTCGCGGCCCTGCTCCAGCAGGGCCGTCCATGGCTCCGTTTCGTTCGTGATTGCCACTTCGTTCCAGTATGGCGGCGAGCCGGCGGCTGCTACGGTCGCGGCCGCCATGCGGTGCGTCTACGTGGATCTCGACGGAACGCTTCTCGGCCCGGGCGGGTCGCTCCTCCACGGTGCCGACGGCCGGTTCGCGCTGGACGGCGTCCGGGCGCTTCAGGTGTGTGCGCGGGCCGACGTCGAGGTCGTTCTCTATTCAGGGCGCCGGCAGGCGTCCGTGTTCGAGGATTCGAGGCTGATCGGAGCCAGCTCGTACATCTTCGAGATCGGCTGTGGCCTCGTGCTCGACGGCGAGCTCGAATGGTTGACGGATGGGCTGGTTCCTTCCGCTGATGACGGCACGATCTACGAGCAGGTGGAGCGGTCGGGCGCGCCCGCGCTTCTGCTCGAGCGCTACGTGGGCCGGCTCGAGTACCACACGCCCTGGTCGATCGGCCGGGATGTTTCCCATCTGTTCCGAGGCTTGGTCGATCCGGCCGAGGTGAGTGAGCTGCTGTCCGGCGCCGGCTACGACTGGCTACGCCTCGTCGACAACGGGGTCGTGCGAGCGCCGAGCGAACAGATGGCGGGACTTCCGGTCGTGCACGCCTATCACCTGATTCCCGCCGGCGCGTCCAAGGCCCGAGCGGTGGCGCGCCACATGCAGGCCCGAGCCTACTCGGCCGAGGAGTGCATCGCGATCGGCGACTCGCGCGAGGACATGGACGCCGCTGCCGTCGTCGGCGCGTTCTGGCTGGTGGCGAACGCGCTCGAACACGATCCGGACCTCGAGGCCGAGGTCGCCGGCCGGCCCGGCGCGCGAATCGCCACGGAGCCCTACGGCGCCGGTGTGTATGAGGCGGTCGTGACTACGCTGGCGACGGAACGCTGACGCGCTCGTCGCGCTGCGGTTCCCGATCTTCTGCGAGCGGTTCCCGATATTCCTCGGGTTGGGTTAGCTCGCGTTCGGGTGGCGTTCGCTCTTGGTTGGGTGGCGTTCGCTGGCCTTCGGGTGCCGTCCGTTCGCCTTCGGGTGCCGTCCGTTCGCCTTCGTGAGGCGTCGAGACCTGTTCGGCCTGGTCGGCGTCTTCCACCGCCCAACCGAGCCGCTCGACCAGTTGAGTCGCAAAGTGCTGGCTTTCGAAGTCCGCAACGTTGACCGTCTCGCGGAATGTCACGGCGCCTTCCCCGAACGCAGCCCCGCGATCCGCGGCCACGATGATCTGAGGCATGTCTCTCTCCTTCTGCGTATCCCGCCCGTCAGTTCCCTCGCATTGTGGGATGTCCACCTTCAGCCGGCGTAAACATCTTGTTTCGGTTGAGTCAGTGTCTTCGCCACCGGGTCCCAGACCTGCATAACTCGACAATTGGGAGACGCGCGGCGAGCCGTGACGACTTATCGCTGCCCCACATGCGTAACTCGACACGGCCCCTCGATCCCGAGCCGATTGTCGAGCTGTGCAGGTGAGTGCGGGGCTAGGCGGCGCTGCGAGACGGCGTCCGCGGTGCGGCCGACTCGTCCTGGCCAGCGACCGCGTCCGCCAGGGCGCCAGCTGCTTCGGACAGCTCGCCGAACGCGTCGGCGACCACTGCGGCGTCCGATCCGGTGATCGCCCGGTTGAGCGCGGCGACGCTCTCGTCAAAGCGCGCCCACCGATCCGCCGGTCCCCGCCGGCCGGTCCCGGGACGCAGCTCGTACGGCGGCTCGGCCTGCTCGGCACCGGGGATGGGCCGCCACAGCAAGCCCGCTGCGTGAGCATGTTCCCACGCCACCTGCTCGTGCCCGGCCGCCTCCGACAGGGCCCGCAGCCTGCCCCCGAATCCAGCGTCCGGCGGCGCCAGCTTGTGCGCCCGCATCGCCTCCGCCCAGTCGTTTCCGGCCTGCCGTACCGCGCGCATGATCTGCGCGCGTTGGCGATCCAGGTCCTCTCTGAAGCTCATCCCGGGCCCAGTGCTCACGTATCGGCCGACGCGCGCTCTCCATTCTCGAGGGTCAGCCCCGGGTCAGCGACCCCCACCGGCTCACCGCCCCAGAAGTCCGCGGCCGTCGGACCCGCGTCGGCCGAGGCCGAACCTTGCCCGCCCGTATACGCCTGCGCCAGCACGCGCTCGAAGTCCGAGCGCTTGATCCTGACCCTCCGGCCCACCCGCAGCGCGGGCAGCGACCCCTGGTCGATCCAGTTGCGCACAGTCTGCTGGTTCAGCTTGAGCATCCCGGCGACCTCGGCGACCGTCAAGAACGAATCTTCCGGCTCAGCAGAATTCATCCAAAGTTTCTAATTGAGTCCAATCGGGACCAAATCAGGGTTAGACTATACCGCCTAGTCCGGACGGTTTGGACTGGGTAGGCGCAGAAACACCTGCAAGGGGTCGGCAACAGGTTGGAGAGCGA
>DATBYI010000254.1:0-2886 GCA_036513815.1 Solirubrobacteraceae bacterium | reverse complement strand
CGCGGGTCGCCCATCAGCCGCTCGAGTAGCGGCAGGTCACCGCTGCCCCAGCGCTCGAGGGTCACCGTCGCGCTCACCCCGTGGAGCCTAGGTCACACGTCTCGACCCTGGGGGGGTCGCTGGCCGGCTCCAGGGCTGTCTCGAGCCGGGCGCGGTACCTTTTCCCGGTGGAGACGATCGCCCCAGGTGAGCTCGTAAGGGTCGCGGGTCGCGGCCCGGATCTGGATGGGATCGTGTTCGACGTGCCGAGCCACTCAAAGGTAGTGGTGGCCGTGGTGGAACCCGGCCGAGGGCCGACGTTCCGCACGGTTCATCCTGCGGCCTTGACCGAGCGAGCGGCGGAGGGTTCGGACGATCGCGCGCTGCGTCTTCTCCTCGGCCGGACGCCACCGCCAGTCCATGGTGCAGCGCGCGGCGCGGGCCGCGACGGGAGAGGACGCCCCGGCCACACGCGTCCGCCAACGCACCGCACGACCGGCCGGTAGTCGGACGCGTTTCCGCGGGAACGCTTTTCGCGCCCTCTGAATCATTGCGGTAGTCCGCCCTCGCCCGGCTCGCGCCCATTCGACAGGTCCGAGGCAACCTGAGCGATCAGCTTGCCGGACCTCCGCCATCCGCGTACGCGCCATTCGAGTTGACGTCCAGAGGTGAGCGGATCAGTCGAGCGTGCCTCGATGACCCATGGCTGCCGGCGGACGGTGCGCGCGACCACGCCGGCGGCTAGGAAGGCGCCAAGGACGATCAACTCGACACCGAAGAACAGGAGCGGGATGAGAATGAGCAGGAACGCCACGACCGCGGCGAGAACCAGCAGCCCCTCTCCGAGGTCGACGTTCCCGAGGTCCGGCCAGCCCGTCCCGAGGCTGTTCAGCGACTCCGCGGCGATCCCGGTCCGGCGCGGTCGGCGGAGTTGGGGCCGTCGCGTCAGCCATCTCCGGCCCACTCGCCACTCCACACCATCCGGAGCCACGACCCGCCTCGGTCCCAGCCGCAGGGACATTCCGTCGGGAGGTACCCGAATCTGAGCCGCGAGTTTCACGACTACCCCGGGGAAACCCCGCTGGCGGTCGGCGAGCGTTCGACGGCGTAACCTGATCGAAGCGCTCGACCGTGGCAAACAGGCTGAGCAGCTTGGCGACGATGCGGCACGGGAAACACCTGGAGAAGCCGACCTCAGGAGACGTTTCGGTCGCGCGGTGGCCGCTGGACCGGGAAGACCTCCTTCAGATGTTGGACCGCGCCGTGTCCAAGCGGGTGACAATGGTCTCGGCGCCGCCGGGAAGTGGGAAGACCTCGCTGTTGCGCGCGTGGGCTGCGCGCTCGGCGAACCTGCGTCGCGTCTCGTCGGTGTCGGTCGACCACGACGAAGAGGATGCGCAGCGGTTCTGGTCTGCGGTTCTCGACGCGATCCGCAGGTCGACACGCTCGATCGACTCTCAGACGCAGCATGCGGCGGCCGCTGCGGTTAGCGCCGACCAGCTCGTCGACACAGTCGTTTCGGAGCTCGCCGAGCGAGCCGGTCCGATCGTGCTGATCATCGACGATCTCCAAGAGCTGAAGTCGGCGGATGCGCTCGCGCAGCTCGAGCGTTTGCTCGCGGTTCTGCCGAGCTCGGCACACGTGGTGCTGTCATCTCGCCGGGATCCGGCGATCAGGCTGCACCGGCTGACACTTGCCGACGACGTGGCGGAGATCCGAGCCGGCGATCTCAGGTTCACCGAGAGCGAGACGCGCGAGCTGCTCGCTCGGGCCGGGATCAGCTTGTCCGAAGGCGGGGTTGCCGTGTTGTACGAGCGCACGGAGGGTTGGGCGGCTGGCCTGCGCTTGGCGGTGATCTCGCTCAGCGGTCACGCGGATCCCGAGCGGTTCGTGGCCGAGTTCTCGGGCACCGACCGGGCGGTCGGGGAATACCTGATGGCCGAGATGCTCGAACGCCAGCCGAGCGACGTTCAGGGCATGCTGTTGCGGACCTCCCTCGTCGACCGGGTCAACGGCGAGCTCGCCGACCTGCTGGCAGGCCGCTCGGGCTCGGAGCAGATGCTGCTCGCGCTCGAGGACGCCAACGCATTCGTCGTATCACTGGATCCGCAGCGCACGTGGTTTCGCTACCACCAGCTGCTGGCGGATTTCCTGCGCCTCGAGCTCCGCCGAAGGTCGGCCGAGGAGGTTCCTGAGCTCCATCGTCGGGCCGCCGAGTGGTTCGCGGACCACGGCAGGGCCGTCGATGCCGTGCGACACATGCTCGCGGCCGGAGACTGGCCGGACGCGGCGCGGCTGCTCTCGGACCACCTGTTCAGTTTGATGCTCGACGGACAGGAGGGAGCGATCGCCATGTTGCTGCGGGCGTTCCCCGGAGGGGTGTCGGCCGATGATCCCGAGCTGGCTTTGGCGCGCGCGGCGGTTCAGCTGGCACAGAGTCGGTTGGAGGAAGCGGCTGCTCAGCTGGCGTTGGCCGAGTCCCACGTCCAGAGCGCCGCGCCCGCCCGCCGCCGGCGCCTCGCGGTGGCGATCCCATCATTGCGCCTGGCGTTGGCCCGCCGCGGCGGTCAGTTCGCCGAAGTGACGGAGCAGCTGAACATGCTTGATGCGTCGATCGCGGACAGATCGTGCCCGAGGGGAACTGAGCTGCGCGGGGTCGCGCTGATGAATCTCGGGATCGTCGAGATGTGGTCTCGGAGATTCGACGATGCGGAGCGTCATCTTTCCGAGGGCGCCGAGCTCGCCGAGGCGATCGGCCGGCCTTACCTCGAGGTCGCGTGTCGCGCTCACCAAATATTCCCGACAACGGTTGTGTCGCTCGCGAGCGCGCGCGAACGGGGGCGTCACGCGGTCGCCCTGGCCGAACGCTATGGCTTGGGCGATCGGTCGATACTCGCGCCCGCGCTT
>DATBYI010000253.1:0-28475 GCA_036513815.1 Solirubrobacteraceae bacterium | reverse complement strand
CGGGCGACCGTGTCCTCGATGTAGCCGACGTCGGCATGGCCGGCCAGCAGCGTCTGGACGACGCGCTCGCTGTTCTCGATCGTGATCTCGAGACGCAGCGTCGGATGGCGGCGCCCAAGCGTTGCGAGCAGGCCGGGCAGGAGGTAGGTGCCGATCGTGCGACTCGCGGCAACGCGAAGCTCCCCTTCGACCGCGCCCCGGGCCGCGGCCACCGCGCGGCGCGCCTCGGCGAAGTCGCCGAGCAGCGCGTCGACCCGGTTGATCAGCGCGGCGCCGGCGGGTGTCAACCGGACGCGCTTGCGCGAGCGGTCGAACAATCTACCGCCGAGCTCGAGCTCGAGGGCCGCGATCTGCTGGCTGACGGCCGACTGCGAGAGATGGAGCGCCAGCCCCGCGCGGCTGAAGCTGAGCTCGCGCCCGACCGCGCGAAATGCCTCCAAACGTCGCTCGTCCACGCGCCGGATCTTACAGCTATCCATAAGTAATCCTGATCCATGGACGCGCAATTGGCTTTGATTGCGGCACCACGAGGGGCGATGCTCCTCGTGGATGTCCGTCTTTCCTGATTTTGCTTCCCGCCATTCCCGGCCCGGCCCGCGAGCGGCGATCGCTCCGCCGGGCGGTTCTCCCCTGGCCGGACTGGCAGCGGCGGCAACGATTGCGGCGTTGGCTCTACCCCTGGGAACGCTCGTCCCGCGGGTCGGCGCCCCGATCATCGCGCTCGCGCTCGGCATGGCCGTCTCGGTGGCCACCCCAGCCAGCCGATCGCTGGGTGGGTTGGGGTCGATCAGCCGCTCCGCGCTCCAGATGGCGATCGTTCTGCTCGGAGCCACGATCAGCCTCGGCGAGGTCGTGAGGGTCGGGGCTTCGTCGCTGCCGGTGATGCTCGGATCGCTGGCGACCGCGCTGATTGTCGGCGCGCTTCTCGGCCGGCGGCTGGGCGTGCCCGAGCGGCTGCGGACCCTGATCGGCGTCGGCACGGGCATCTGTGGAGCGTCCGCGATCGCCGCGGTCTCAGGCGTAATCGACGCGCCGCCGCGCGAGATCCGCTACGCGATCTCCACCATCTTTGCCTTCAACCTGGTGGCGGTGCTTGTGTTCCCGCCGCTTGGACACCTGCTCGGCATGAGCCCGCACGCGTTCGGCCTGTGGAGCGGCACCGCCATCAACGACACCTCGTCTGTCGTCGCGGCCGGCTTCGCCTACAGCCACGCTGCCGGCACCTACGCCGTGATCATCAAGCTCACTCGCACGACGATGATCATCCCGATCAGCCTGTACCTGGCCAGCCGCGCATTCCGTCGCAGCCCGGACGCCCCGACGGGCGGGCACACCCTAGCTTCGACAACCGCGTCATTGCGCCGGATCATGCCGTGGTTCCTTGTGTGGTTCCTCGCCGCTTCCGCGGCCAATAGCCTCGGCGCGTTCACGCCTGACACTCGCGCGCTGTTCTCGCACGCCGGGCTCGGGCTCACAAGCCTCGCGCTTGCCGCCGTCGGTCTCTCCAGCGACCTTCGTGAGCTGCGCCAAACCGGAACCCGGCCGCTCGCGCTCGGTGCACTTGTCTGGATCGCCGTCGCGGCCACCAGCCTCGCGCTTCAAACTCTGATAGGAGCTTCCTGAACGTCACCGTCTCTGACTGTCCAGCTCGCCTTAACGCGCGTTGTCCCGTCGCGCCGTTTACGCGAATTTCCCTCACCTTATTGACAACCCTATAGTGGCTTCCCTACGATACGGCTGACACTATTCTCGAGCCAGCGTGGGTGCGTCGCTCGGGTTCTCTCATTGGGACCAGCTTCGCGACGGGTCTGTCTCGAGGTATCGCTGACCGGGACATAGGGGGATGGGGCGATGACTGTCATCTGCAGCTAGGTGCGTAGCTGCGCGGGGCGGAGCTTGCTTTCGGCTTGCCCGGCGCATGTCCTTCTTGACCGGCAAACCTGTATCAAGATCAGGAGCGCGAAGCATGCCCACGGTTTCTTCGGTTCGCATCACGCCAGACAATGCGACGGTAATTAAGAGTCTCGGACTGTTGGCCGAGCTGGGAGGGAGTTGGCGCGGCGACGGTTTCAATCTGATCGCCCGCCCCAACTTTCAAGGCGGCGAGCCGCTTTACCTCCAACTGAACCAGACTCACGAGACACTCACCATCGAGCCAATTGGGTCCGCCATTCCCAACCGTGGGTTCGGGCAGGACGACATCGAGCTGTTCGGTCTGACCTACCTCCAGAAGATCAGCGATGCCTCGACCGGTGGGGCTCTGCACATCGAGCCGGGTATCTGGGTGACCCAACCGCCGACCACCTACCCGCCCGAGAATCCACCGGCGAATGGCCAGATCGTCGCGAGGATGGCGAACATTCCCCACGGAAACTCGGTACTGGCGCAGGGAGGGGCGACAAGCTTCTCCGGACCGCCGGTGCTCGCCGCCGGTACATCCGAATACTCGTTCTCCGTCTTCCCGTCATTCAACAGCACTCCATTCGCGATTCCGCCTGGAAAGCCGCTGACCCTGAATGCCGCCGGTTCGTCCGAGAAGCTGACCGCGGCCGCTTTGACGCCCCCGGTCCCGCCGTTCACGGAGTACGACCTGACCGTCGCGGACTCCGCAACGAACCCGCGCACGCCGTTCGGCACCACCGAGCCGGCGCTCCCCGCCTCCATCAACGGCGTCGCGATGCAGACTGTGATCGACGATCCGATCAAGATCCTCCAGGCGACGGTCCAGAACCAGGTGAACGACGGCCACAGCTTCGAGGGCGTGGCTCTGAACATCGCGACGCAGAACAAGATCGACTTCCTCGATCAACCGAACAAGCCGGGAGGACCGTTCACCCCCGTGAGCGTGACCGACGGGGCGGGAGGCATCGAGAACATCCGGTTCCTCGAGGGGGGTGAGCCGACAGGTGCCGTCGGGCCGAACGCGCTTACCTCGCTCGTCTATGCCACGTTCTGGATCGAAAAGGTCACTCGCCCCACACGTGACCACTTCATGCAGCTCCAATATGCGCAGATGACGATTCTCAACTTCGGGATCCTGAACACACCCGGGGCGCCGATTCTCGGCTGGCCTCACATCTCGGTGGCGACACTGCGTAAGTCGTTCCTCTAGGGAAACGGGTGTTGATGCGGCCGCGACCCGGCTGCGCGGGTCGATAAGGAGGCAAACGTGACGGACGAGATCGTCAAGCGCGACGCTCCGGGCGATCCCGGGAACGCAACTGGCAACTTGGGATCGGCCGGAGCGAGCGGTCCAAACGTCGCCGGTATCTCGGTGCTGAAGGGTGTCATCCTTTATGGGGCGACCTTTAGCTTTGCCGGCCTGTACGTATACGTCATCACGAGGATCCTGGCGGCGTCACCGACCCACCCGCCGAATCTGGACGGGACGCTGATCGGAGCGGCCGCGGCGCTCGCCGGGGTCCTCGGCTCGGCCTTCGCTCTTGAGATCGGAACCACGGTCGATCCGAGCGAGACAAATCACGATCTGCGGCTGGCCTTGGGGGCTAGGACGGCTGGGCACGGGTCCCGCACCGAGCGCGCTCTGACGTGGATTCGGCAGTTCCTTTCACTCGAGCCGAGCGCGACGGATCAGCCGAGCTGGCCCAAGACCTTCGGAATCTGGGCCTACGCCCTGATCGCCAGCGCTGTCGCCATCACCTACGTAACGCATCAGAGTGAGACCCCGAGCGCAATTAGGCCACTCGCGATCGCCTTCGCCGGCTACGTTCTTGCCCTGATCAAGGCCGCTTACAGCAACGCTTCATGACCGGGTGGGCTCGGAGGCTTTCTCCTACCCCGGCAAGTTTGTTATCCGGCTGGAAATCACCGCGTCGAGTTCCGCGCCCCAAACGGGCTCCTCGAGGCGTGCGGCGGCTGTCCCGAGAGTGGCACCCACGCCTTTCCACGTCAGGCCCAGACCGGCGAGGATCGTCGCCGCCCCGGTGACTAGCGACCGCGCGTTGCCCCCGATGAGGATCACCGCGATCCCGCCGACGAACAGAAGGGCGATGAGGCCGGCGAGCCACCAGTAGTGGTGCAGGAACTGCCCAACGAGCGACTTGGACCGTTCCACGAGCCCTTCGCCGGCCTTTACGTAGTCGCCGGTTTCGAGCACGGACGACGCACGCTTCTCCCCCGAGAGCAAGCTCCGCCAGGTCCGTCCTTGCGCGGCCAGGGTCCTCAGGACGGCCGCGTCGTCGCCGCTGGTGGTCCCGGTAGACCACGTGCTCCAGGCGTCCATCGAGGCCGCGACGGCGTGACTCGCATGCGGTTGAAAAGCCGTGGCGAGATCAAGCGTCCACTCCATCAGATTCGCCATTCTGCCCGGCTTGAGCTCTTCACGAAAATCGTTCGGATGGCGGGTGGTGTCGGCAAGCGCACGACCCAGGCCGTAGGCCTTGCCGAGGCGGAAATCGGCCGCGGTCAACGTCGAGAGGAGACCGACGTGGAACTCCCGGATCTTCTCTGAGCGCTCAGCCGGATCGGTGATCGACGGGACGCTCGCCGCAAACGTTTCGGCGTCCGGAACGTCAAGCCCCGCTCCGGTGATCGCCTCCTGTAGCTTCGTGATGCCCGCCTGGACCTGGTCGAGCCCAAGGTGCGTCCACTCATCCACAGTGAAGCGACCTAGACCGGGCAGATCGTCCTCTGCCACCGGGGGTGTGGTTCGCCGCCGATCCGGCCGGTATAGCTCGGCCAGCTGCCACCCGAGGGCAAAGGCCACCCACACCTTCTCATCCGGTTGGCCCAGCTCGGCCTGCTTGACTGCGGTTGCCGCCGAGCTCGCGAACGCCGTGAACACATCAACCGCGTCATCGGCGGCCCGACCACCTGGCTTTCCTACCCCGTTCTGCGCAGCTGTTTTGCTCTCGCCCCCGGCGTCATCCGCCGCGGCAGCGCCCTTCGTAGTGACCCCCATCTCAACCCCCATCGCTCATATTCCTGAAGGCGCGGTAGCGCCAAGTTTACTCTGGTGACTAGACTAAAATCAACTATCCCTGAGCAATTGATGCGGGTGGCCGGACGGCAATGAGGGCTGTGAGAAGCGAAAAAGCCGTTCGATCCATGGGGCTTCGGTCCGAGGTTTTGCGCCTCCGCGAGTTCCGGCTCGTTTTCGGGGCCGCCGCCATCTCGCTGGTGGGCGACGGGATCATTCCGGTCGCCCTCGCCTTCGCGGTGCTCGATCTCACCGGCTCGGCCACGGACCTCGGAATCGTGCTGGCCGCGGGGACTCTTTCGCTCGTGTGCTCGCTGCTGTTCGGGGGCGTTGTCGCCGACCGGGCGGGGCGTCGGAAGGTGATGATCAGCGCCGATGTCACGCGCATGCTCGGCCAGGCGACGATTGGGGTGCTGCTCGTCACCGGGCACGCGAGCGTGCTCACCCTCGCCGCGTCGGAGGCGGCTCTCGGAGCGGCCACGGGCTTCTTCAATCCGGCCTCGAGCGGGCTCATGCCGGCGGTCGCCGGTGAGTACCTGCAACAGGCGAACGCCCTGCGAGGGATGGCGATGGCCGCCGGCAACATCGGCGGACCCGCCATTGGCGGACTTCTGGTGGTCACGGTCGGGCCTGGCCCGGCGCTGCTGATCGATGCCGCGACGTACGCGACGAGCGCGCTGCTGCTCACGAGGATGCGCGGCGAGCCCGCATCGCGTCCGGTGGCGCGTCAGCGCTTTCTCGTCGACCTCCGCGACGGGTTCGCTGAGCTGCGGTCGCGCACCTGGGCGTGGGCGATCATCGTCGCGGCATCCTTCGTGAACACGGTCGGGGTGGCCTTCCCCGTGCTCGGGGCGCTCGTCGCCAAGCGCGACCTCGGTGGCGCCGGCGCCTGGGCGGCGATCCTCGTCTCGAGGGCGCTCGGCCTGTTCGTCGGGGGCACGATCCTCCTCCGCGCCGAGCCCCGGCGCCCATTGCTGACCGCGCTGGCGGCCTCCGTCGCCGCCGCGCTCCCGCTGATGATGCTGGCGCTGCCGGCGCCGCTCTTCATCATCGCCCTGGCAGCCATGCTGGCCGGCGTAGGCGGGGTCGTGTTCAACACGCTGTGGGAGACGACGCTCCAGCAGCAGGTGCCCGCGCACGCCCGCTCGCGCGTCAGCTCGTACGACTGGTTCGGCTCGCTCGCCCTGCAGCCGATCGGGTACGCCCTGATCGGGCCGCTGGCCGCCGGCGTGGGCGTATCTAGTGCGCTGGTCCTGTGTGCCGTGCTCGACATCGCCGCGACCCTGCCGCTGCTCGCGGTTCATGACGTCCGGACGATGACCGGCCGGATAGCCGAGCAGGCTCTCGACTGAGGTCGAAACGACGGGCGGCGTCTGCCCGAGCAGACGCCGCCTCCCCGTCCCGCAATGAGAAACCAGACCGGCGGCGCTCCGGCCATGTGTCACCGCATTCACGGTCCGACCGTGCTCATGCAGATCACCTCCCCCCTGGTGGCACACCAACGCGTGCCTAGCGAAGGACACGAAGTCGACGTCACGCTGCCGCAAGAGGGCTTCGAGGTCGAGCAGGCGCACGTCCTGCTCGAGGGCCTGTGCCCCCGGTGCGCCGCCGGCGCCGGCGCGGCCTGACGCCGCCCGATCCGACGATCCTGCGACTGACTCCGTCCGAGCCGACGTTGCGGGTGTGAAAACCAGGAATAGTGCCCGCAAATCGCACCCGCACCGGGCGGCAGGCACTCGCATCGGGCGGGAGGCACCCGCGAGCAGCCGAGGCGCAATGAGAAACAAGACCGGCGGCGCTCCGGCCATGTGTCACCGCATTCACGGTCCGACCTCATGCAGATCACCTCCCCCCTGGTGGCACACCGACGCGTGCCTAGCGAAGTACACGAGCTTGATGTGGGCCTCGTCGTCGAACCCATCCTCGAGGTGCGCGCCCGCGTGCTGCCCGGCCACGACGCACTCAAGCCCAGCAGAGGACAGCGCCGAGCGGATCGTGTTGGGCGGGTGGTGGCGTTGAACGTGGCGCATCGACATGCGCTCCCACAGTCCGTTCTCCCGGCTGACGAAGATCTCCACGGTTGCCGCCCCGACCTCACCGCGGGCGAACGTGGGCTCGCTCTCCCCCTTCCAGGCGAGCAGAACCCCTTCGCCTTCGCGCACGGTGTCGGCGGAGAACGTGGTTCGGTAGGTCCGCAACGAGTTGACGTCGAAGGCAAAGATCCCCGCGGGGGCGAGCACGCGCGCCACGCGGGAAAACGTGGCTTCCAGTTCCTCGGGGGACAGGAGATAGTTCACGGCGTCGTCCAGGCAGAGGACGAGGTCGAACTCGCCCAGCGCGGGAAGCTCACGCATGTCGGCGAGGAGAAACCGGTCCGCGTGCTCGGGGTGCCTGCGCTGGGCTTCGGTGATCATGCCCGGCGAGATATCGCAGGCAAGCACCGAGTACCCGCGGGCGAGGAGCGGAGCGGTGCTCTTGCCGGTGCCGCAGGCTAGGTCGAGGGCCCGCTTTCCGCGCAATCCGAGCGCGGCGGACCGTTGTTCGATCGCGTCGATCCATCGCTCGTAGGCGTACCCAGCGGTGAAATCGTCGTAGTAGGGCGCCAGGACGTCATAGGCAGACGCCGCCTGGCTGGGGTTGCTGATCGTGGTCATCACCAATGGATGACCCATACTTGATCAGGATCGTTTCATTTTCAGTAGATCTCTTTAGCATTGCCGCCGGGGCCCGGGCCGCGGCCAATGTCCGACAACGTCGTCGATCAATGGGATTGGTCGCTGATTCGCGTCCGCTGCCGCGTGGAGGCGGTTCGGATAGTGCGTCGCGACCACGATGCGGAGGAGGTTGTCCAGGAGGCTTTGGCGCGCGCGTGGCGAGGCCGTGGGTCCTGTCGCACTCCGGAGGCACCGCTGCCCTGGTGCCTTCAGATCACCCGTAACGAGGCGTTCCGCCTGATCAGGCGCCAGAAGGAGGGAGCCACGCTCGAGCCCCTCGATGCCGGATCGGAAGTCGCGGACGAACGGGCGAACCGCGAACCGGACCGGACCATGATGCGGCTCGATGTCGCCCGCGCGCTAAAGGGTCTGACCGAGAGCGAGCGCCTGCTGATCCTGCTGAGGTACGCGCAGGGGTGCTCGCACCCACAGATCGCTAGGACGCTCGACATCCCCGAGGCGACCGCGAGGGTGAGACTCCACCGAGCCCAGAAGCGACTGCGGTCCCTGCTCGACGAAACCGCGTGAAGGGCACGGCCCCCGAGTGGAGGGCACGGCCCCGCGTGAAGCGCACGGCCCCGGCGTGAAGCGCACGGCCCCCGCGTGAGGGCACGGCCCCGGCCAGGCCCGGATCGAACTAGCGCGCGGCGGCTTTCTTCCGGCGCGCGGGCTGCCCGTCGCGCTTCTTGCTCGAGGGGGTCGCCTCCGGCGCCGCGGCTTCGAACAGCATGAGCACCGCGACCGCCCGCATCTCGTCGGCGTGATCGGTTGCCGCGAGCCGCTTGGCGGCGGCCGCCTGGATGCGGTCGAGATCCTCCACCAAGCGATCCAGCTTGGCCGACAGCTGATCCCAGCCCTTCCGATCGAGCGCAAGCGACGTCCTCGTCAGATGGATGTTCGAATCCTCGAAGCCACCGGACTCGGCGGCCCGATTGACCTGGCCCGAGATCTTGGTCAGCGCTGCGCGGATCGTCGCCTGCTTGACGATGGTCGGGACGCTTCCCCACGCCTCACTGGTGATGATCGGCCGCTCCTGCGCGCTGTAGTAATGCTCGAGCGCACCCCGCCTCTGCCGAGTCCGCTCGAGCTTCGCCAACCCAGATCGGGCGAGCTGACGCACGTGATAGCTGACCACCCCGAGCGGAGCATCGAGCTCGTCGGCGATCTCGCGGGGGCTCGCGGTGCGTTCCTCGAGAATGCCGAGAATCGAGACCCGGAGCGGGTGCGTGAGCGCCTTGGCGACCTGGGGATCTGCGATGTAACGGTTGGACGGCAAAGGCTCTCCTCGACGACGGTCGGGCTACACGGGGGGAAACGTGGCGCGGACTCTACCTCTTCACTCGGCCGACGACGGTGCACGAAGTGCCGCGGCAAAATCGATTGTTTAGGGGCGACGGGCACATAGACGCCCGGCTGGCGTCAGGGCACAGACCAGGAAGTCGGAGTCACGCCGGGCCCGCCGCCCAGCGCGAAGTAGAGCACCGACGCGCTCAGCGCCGTGATCGGAGCCAGGGCGGAGTCCAGCGCCCATTGCACGAGCGCGCGGCCGACCGATCCGAGGGAGCCGGCGAGTAGGCCGGCCGCGACGCTCACCACGACGACCGAGAGAAACACCACGACGATCACCCCGAATACGTTCCAGCCGTTGCCGCGGACCAACTCGCGGCTGCGCCCGAAGGCGGCGAACACGCCGGGGCGCTCGAGCACCGTCACGGGGGCGACGACAGACCAGATGACCATCAGGATCAAGCCGGGGATGATGAGCAGGATGAAACCGACCGCGATGCCCAGTCCGACCAGGATCGAGACCGCAGCCAGAGGCCAGAAGACCGGTTCGACGCTGCGTATCAAGTCGCGGACGGAGTGGTCACGGTGGCCGTCCTGGACGTCCTTGACGAGTTTCACCACCATTCCCTGGTACAGGATCGCGAGCGCCCAGAACAGGATCCCGAGCGCGAACGCGGCAGCCGTCGAGAGCACCAATGTGAACACAAACTGGATCGCATACAGCGCTACTGCGGTGCTGACCAGCACAGAGAACTGATCCCTGTAGATCTCCCAGATTCGCGCGAGGACCGCTGCGGGGCTGATGGATTGCACGCTCATGGCGATTCAGGAAGGCGAGGAGATCCTAGTGATGTCCACGTCAGCTGTCGGTGGAGTCGATCATCACGGGCGCCATGTCGTGACCGTCGCGGTCGTAGTAGACGCCCGGGAAGGTCTGGAACTCGCCGCTGATGTCGTTGCGCAGGTGCGAGCGGTTGAACGTCAGCGCGCCCCAGCCGGTGTCGACGACGTCGAAGACGGCGCCACCGCCCTCTCTGGCGCTGTTGTCGTCCATCACGCTGCCGGTGATCAGCACGTTGTCATCCCGGCCGTCGAGATAGATGGCGCCGCCGCTTCCCCCGCCCGGCGTGCCGGGGGAGGCCGGGTTCCCTCCCCAGCCAATCGCCTTGTTGTTCGTGAACACACTGTCCAGCACATCCCACTGGACGCTGATGCTGCTCAGAGCCCCGCCGTTGGAGCAGCGCCCTGCGGTGAAAGTGTCGTCGGTGATGTGGACGGGGCGGTTCTCATACTGGGCCAGGGCGCGAATCGCGCCCCCGCCGAGATCGGGGCCGTGGCCGTAGCAACGGTTGTCGACGAACCGCGAGTTGACGGCCGTGAACTGGCCGCCTTCGACGTAGATGGCCCCTCCCCCGTTGACGCCGCCGTACCAGCACTCCGGGACGTTGGCGGTGCAGGTCGCCTGATGCGTGCCGTCAAAACCATCCACAAAGGCGATGTTCTGCACCACGATCCGGGGATAGGGCTGGTTGACACAGTCATCGGTTGACCAGCTGCCGGCGCACGTGTCCGAGAACAGGATTCGGCGCTTCCCGGCACCGCTCAGCGTGATCAGACCGCCGCCGTCCAAGACGACGAGGTGCCGGGTCTTGATCACGTCGGCCGTCGTTCTCATCACGATCGTGACGGGCTTGGGTCCGCATCTGAAGGTGATGACACCGCCCGCCGCCACGGCGCGCACGACGGCGGCCGAGGTACAACTCGCCGGGTTGCCGTTCCCGATCACGTGGTTGGGGTGACTCGTGTCGAGCGCTCTACGAGCCGGCGGGATACTGAAGTGCCCCTCCTGGTTGCCGGACTTCGGCATCGCCGCCTCGGACGTCGCCGGCGCGGCGTACCCGAGGATCAGCAGCCCGGCGCCGAGGAGTGCACCGAGCAAACTCCTGAAGCCTCCGGGTTGCCGCACGGCGCCGGATGCTAGCCCGCGAGATCGCCAGGGGAGCCGGCCCCTGGGCCCGGACCGGGAAGGCGGAGCACGAGCGGCAATCCGAGCAGGGCGACGAGCGCGAGCGCGGCGAAGGCCGGGAAGGGGTGGTGCACGAGTGCCTGGACGATGAGAGCCACGACGAGGCCGCCGAGGTTGCCGGCCAGCCAGACGATCGCGCCGGCAGTCCCGGCCAGCGCGCCGGCCATGCGTTCGGCCGCGGTCATGACGACCGGCAGCGCGGGCAGCAGCAGTAGGCCGATGACGACGAGCGCGACGGCCCGCACGGCGAGTGACCCGCTCGCGCCGCAGACAACGCATCCGACGGCCGTGACGACCGTGGCGATCAGCATGTAACGGCGCTCGGTCCGGCGCTTGGACACGCCGGGGGCGAGCGCCGCACAGCCGACGACGCCCGCCACGACCATTCCCACGAGGATGATGCCCGCCGTGGTATCCGACACGCCGTCCGGATGCAGAAGCGTCTGCAACCACGTCGCGAGGGCGACGAAGATGCCGAAGCCGAGGAACACCAAGCCGCACAGCGTGCGCATCTCGGGAATGCTCCACAGCGCCCGAGCGGCGCTGCCGGCGATCGCGGCATGCTCGTCTGACGGCCGACCGGGCCGGCGCAGCGCGACCGCCAGGCCGAGCGCCGCTATCAACGCGAGCGCCGCCTCCACCAGCAGCAGGCGCTCGAGATGATGCCCGTGGCCGCCGGCCAGCACCGGGCCGAGGCCGAGCGCGACCAGCATGCCCACGAAGTTCCCCGCCGATCCGACGGCGATCCCGTTGGCGCGGTCGCGTTCGGGCAGGTACTCCCCCGCCAGCTTGCCCACCGCGCTGAGGATCACGGGCTGCGCCACGGCGATCGCGACTTGTCCGGTCAGCGCCCACGCGAACGAGCCGCCCACGCGGATGAAGGCGCCCACGGCCATCAGCGCGGCGGCCGACCCGAGCGAGGAACGGAAGCGCCTGTCGAGCAGCGCGCCGGCCGGGATGGCCAGCACCACGTATAGGAGCGGGAAGATCTCCGACAGCCATCCGATCGCCGTGACCGACACGCCGTAGTGATGGGCACTGTCGGTCGTGACCGCCGCGAACGACAGCCACAGCATCTGGATCGCGGCGGCGACGAGCGCGTACCAGATGACGGGCAACCAATCCGCGCGCGCGAGCGCGGCCGACCCCGGCGCCTCGACACTGCTGGCGGCGCTCGCCTCGAGCGCGATCGAGGCGCCGGCGCCGTCAGGCGCCGCCGACAAATTCGGTTCACGCGTCTGCACGCGCCCGGATCGTAGAGTCGTCTCCGGCCCCACGTCGCAAGGACGCGAGGTACGGCTAGCCCTACCAGCGAAGACTCCTGCTGTCCGGCTTCTCAGAACGCCACCCGACGTTCACCCTCCCAGTCGTGTTCCACCAAGACGACTCGATAGAGACCGAGACGGCGCCGAGCGGTCCGGCCGGCACCGCGGCCGCCGCGCGCGCCATCGATTTGACCAAGACCTACGGTTTGGGTGACGCCGCCGTGCGCGCCCTCGACGGCGTCAGCGTCGAGTTCGAGCGGGCTCGCTTCACGGCGGTGATGGGACCGTCCGGATCGGGCAAGTCGACGCTCATGCACTGCATGGCCGGACTCGACGCGCCGACCGCGGGCCAGGCCTTCGTGGGGCAGGACGAGCTCGGCTCGCTCGCCGACGCCGATCTCACCCAGCTGCGCCGGGACCGGATCGGGTTTGTGTTCCAGTCGTTCAACCTCGTCCCCACGCTCACCGCCGCGGAGAACATCACCCTGCCCGGGGATCTGGCGGGACACGAGCTCGACCGCGAATGGTTCGACACGCTCGTCGTCCAGCTCGGTGTGCGCGACCGGTTGACGCACCGCCCGAGCGAGCTGTCGGGCGGCCAGCAGCAGCGCATCGCCTGCGCGCGCGCCCTGCTGCCCCGCCCGGAGTTGATCTTCGCCGACGAGCCGACGGGCAACCTCGATTCCAACGCCTCCGGCGAGGTGCTCGAGTTCCTCCGCCGATCGGTCACCGAGCACGACCAGTCGATCGTGATGGTCACCCATGACCCTCACGCCGCGTCCTACGCCGATCGCGTCGTATTCCTGGCCGATGGCAAGTTGGTCGGAGAGCTCCGCTCGCCGACCGCCGACGGCGTGCTCGAGCGGATGAAGCAGCTGGGCAGCTGATGCGCCGGGTCACCGTCCGAGGGCTGCTCGCCCGCAAGCTGCGCCTCGCGCTCACGGCGCTGGCGATCGTGCTCGGGGTGACGTTCGTGACCGGCACGCTGGTCCTCGGCGACACGCTCAACCACACCTTCAACGACCTGATCGGGACGGCCTATCAGCACGTCAGCTTCCAGATTCGGGGCAAGGCGGAGTTGTCCGGAACGAGCGCCGCGAGCACGGCCGACCGTCGCCCCATCCCGGAATCGATCGCCGGATCGGTCCGCCGTCTGCCCGGCGTGTCGTACGTGTTCGGGTCGGTGGGCGGATACGCCCAGTTCATGAGTCGTGACGGGAACGCCATCGGCGGCGGCGGCGGCTCGACGCTCGGGTTCGCGTTCGATCCAAACCCGCAGCTGTCCCCCTACCGGCTGGTGGCGGGTAAGGCGCCCACGACGGCCGACGAGGTCGTGATGGACAAGGAGACCGCCACCAAACACCAATTCGCCGTCGGTGACCGCGTCCTGATCAACCTGCCCAACCGGGCGCAGACGTTCACGATCTCCGGGATCGTCACCTTCGGCACCGACGCCAACCTGGCCGGAGTCACGCTGGCCGGCTTCTCTTTGCCGACCGCCCAGGCCGCCTTCAACGCCCCCGGTCGCTTCGACACGATCAGCGTCCTCGCCGCTCCCGGCGCGGACAACGTGAAGCTCGAGCTGGCAATCGCCAGGGTCCTGCCCGCGGGCGTCGAGGTGGTCAGCGGGCAGACCGTCGCCGACCAGCTCTCCAGCTCGGTCGACAACAGCCTCTCCTTCATCTCGACCGCGCTCCTGATCTTCGCCGCGATCTCGCTCTTCGTCGGCGCCTTCACGATCTTCAACACCTTCTCGATCACGGTCGGCCAGCGCACTCGCGAGCTCGCGCTGCTGCGCGTGGTCGGCGCGAGCCGGCGGCAGGTGTTCCGGTCCGTCCTCGCCGAGGCCGCGCTGACCGGCGTGTTCGCCTCGGTGATCGGACTCGGGCTCGGCGTGGCGGCCGCGCTCGGCCTGAAGGCGCTGCTCAAGGCGTTCGGAATCACGCTGCCCTCGGCGCCGCTCGTGTTCGAGGCGCGGACTGTGGTGGTGGCGATCGTCGTCGGCGTCGGGGTGACGGTGGTCGCCGCGATCGTGCCGGCCAGGCGCGCGGTCCGCATCGCGCCCGTGGCGGCACTCGCCGACCAGCGCGAGGACGGTACGGGGACGCTGCGACGGCGGCGGCTGATCGGCGGGCTCGTGGTCGCTGTCGCCGGCGGGCTGGCCGTCCTGGCCGGATTGCTCGGACCGACGATCGCGCTCGTCGGCTTGGGCACCCTGGCCGAGTTCGCGGCGGCGGCGATGCTCGTCCCGGCTCTCGCCCGGCCGCTCTCAGGCGCGCTCGGACGCCCGCTCGCGCGGGTCCTCGGCCCGCCGGGCAAGCTCGGGCGCGAGAATTCGATGCGCAACCCGCGACGCACCGCGCAGACCGCCGCCGCGCTGATGATCGGGATCGCGCTCGTGTCGGCGATCGCCGTGCTCGGCGATTCGCTCAGCACCTCGGCCAAGGATCAGGTCGACAGCGCGGTCACCGCGGACTACGTCGTCACCGGCAACGGCGCCTTCAGCAAATCGGTCGTCCCGGCCGTGTCCCGGCTCGCCGGAGTGACCACGGCGACGACCGTCTACCAGGGCCAGTTCGAGTTGCGGGGCTCGCTCGCGACGCTCGTGGCGGCGACGCCGGTAGGCCTGGCCCGGACGGTGAACCTGCACGTGACGTCCGGCCGCGGCGCCGGAGCCATGAGCGCCGGTCAGCTGCTCGTCGACAGCACCACCGCCAGCGAGGACGACCTCCACGTCGGCTCGACGGTGCCCGTCAAGTTCGCGCGGACCGGCGCGACGACGATGACGATCGGCGGGATCTACGCGACCAACCCGCTGCTCGGCAAGTTCGTCACCGGCGCGGATTTCTTCCTGTCTCACTTCGAGGACCCGCTGCCGGTCGCCGTGCTGCTCAGCACGGCGACCGGTACGCCCAACCTCAACCCGACGCTGAACCGGATCCTCGACCCGTACGCGAATGTCAGCTCCAAGACGCGAACCCAGTTCGAGCAGTCCCAGGAGAACAGCATCAACCAGCTGCTCGGGCTGATCTACGTCCTGCTCGCGCTGGCCGTCGTGGTCGCCCTGATCGGCATCGTCAACACGCTTATCCTGTCCGTGTTCGAGCGCACCCGCGAGATCGGGCTGCTGCGCGCCGTCGGCATGAAGCGTCGGCAGGTCCGCACGATGATCCGCGCCGAGTCGGTGATCATCGCCGTGTTCGGCGCGGTCGTCGGCGTCGTCATCGGGACCGCGCTGGGCATCGCCTTAGCGTCGTCGTTGCGACATAACGGCGTCACCAACCTCGCCGTCCCGTTCGAGAGCCTGATCCTGTTCCTGATCCTGTCGGCGCTGCTCGGTCTGCTCGCCGCCACCTGGCCGGCCCGCCGCGCCGCCAACCTCGACGTGCTCGCGGCGATCGCCACCGAGTGACGTTTGTGGCGGTGCTCGGTTGCGGCCACAATCCATCGCGATGAGAAACAAGCTGGTCGCGATCGCCGGTCTCGGCGTCCTGGCGGGCGCCGGAGCGGTGTGGCTGGCGGCCCACCAACCGGCCGACCGACCGACGGAGCCCGGCGCGGCTCTGACGCTGTTGGTTGGGGCGTCACTGCTCGGCTGCGGGCTCGTCTCATGGCGGGCGCGGCCCGAGAACCGGATCGGGCCGGTGATGGTGTTCACCGCGTTTGCCTGGTTCGCCAGCCAGCTGAGCGAGGCCTCGGGAGCCGGCGTGTACACCTTCGGCTCGGCCATCCAGTACGTGTGGGTGGTCGGGCTGCTCTACCTCCTCCTGTCGTTCCCATCGGGGCGGCTGGCAGGTCGCCTCGACCGCTGGCTGATGGGTGGCGTGCTCGGCTTGTTCGCCCTCCAGCTGCTCGCCATGCTCTTCGGCGACAAGACGGGCCTGCGCTGTCCGACCTGCCCGAGCAACCTGCTTCAGGTGGTGCACGACAATCACCGGGCTCAGCACCTGTTGGGATTGGAACGGCTGTTAGGCGCCGTGATCGTCGGCACGATCATCGTCGTGCTCGTCCGCCGCTGGCTGCGCGCCAGCCCGGCCCAGCGACGCGCGGTCGCACCGGTGCTGGTCGCCGGCTGCGCTTCGCTCGCGGCGCTCGTGTGGACGGTCACCTTCGACCTGCTCGGTGATCCACTGAGCTCGCTGCCGGCAACCGTGTGGTTCTACACGACGGCGACCGTGCCGATCGCAGTGGCGTACGTGTTCGCCCAGCGGCGGCTCGCGCGCGGGATGGTGGCCGGGCTCGTCGTCGAGCTCGGCCAGCCGTCCGTCGCCACCGACCTGCGCGAAGCGCTGGCCCGGACGCTCGGAGATCCATCGCTCGAGCTCGCCTTCTGGTTCCCGGCCGAGCACTGCTACGTCGACGGCGAGGGCCGGATGGTCGCGCTCCCCGATGCGGTGAGCGGCCGCAGCGCGACGTTCGTCGAGCGCGACGGCCAACCGATCGCCGTGCTTCTGCACGACCCTGTGCTCGAGCATGACGCCGAGCTCGTGCAGTCGGTCTGCGCCGCCGCGAGCCTCGCGCTCGAGAACGAGCGCCTCCAGGCGGAGCTGCGTGCCCGGCTGGCGGAGCTGCAGGCCTCGCGGTCGCGGCTGGTCGAGGCGACGGACGCCGAGCGGCGTCGGATCGAGCGCGACCTGCACGACGGCACCCAACAGCGGCTCGTGTCGATCGCCATGTCGCTCGGCCTACTCGAGTCGAAGCTGCCCGGCCAGGACGCCGCGACCCGGCCGCTCGTGCGCGAGGCCCGCGAGGCGCTCGCCACGGCACTCGAGGAGCTTCGCGAATTGACCCATGGCATCAACCCGCCGTTGCTGACCGAGCGCGGGTTGGCGGCGGCGCTCGATGAGCTGTGCCGCCGCGCGGCGTTGCCGGCGCATCTGACCTTGAATGTCGACCGGCGGCTCCCCGACCAGGTCGAGAGCGCCGCCTACTTCACCGCCAGTGAGGCACTCACGAATGCCGCCAAGCACTCGCACGGAAGCGAGGTCCGCGTAAGCGCCTCGTACGAACAGGGAACGCTCAGCGTCGAGATCGTCGACGACGGGATCGGCGGCGCCGCCGGCGCCGGCGGCTCGGGGCTGCGCGGGCTGGCCGATCGCGTCGAGGCGCTGGGGGGCCGGCTCACGGTCTCGAGCCCGCCCGGGCGCGGGACCAGCCTGCGGGCGGAGATACCGTGCGCGTAGCGCTCGCCGACGACGCCGTCCTCCTGCGCGAAGGGCTGGCTCGCCTGCTCGGGGAGGCGGGCTTCGAGGTCGTCGGACTCGCCGCGGACGCCGAGGATTTGCTGGCGCTGGTTGAACGGACGCAGCCTGACGTCGCGATCGTCGACATCCGGATGCCGCCCACCCACACCGACGAGGGCTTGCGCGCGGCCAAAGTGATTCGCGAGCGATGGCCCACGATCGGGATCCTCGTCCTCTCTCAGCACGTCAACGCGCGCTACGCGCTCGAGCTGCTCAGTGCCGGAACCGACGGCGTTGGGTACCTGCTCAAGGAGCGCGTGTCGGACCTGGACGAGCTCTCTGCGAGCGTGAACCGCGTCGGACAGGGCGGCTCGGTGCTCGACCCGAAAGTGGTCGAGGAGCTGGTCGGACGTCGCCGGCAGGCGGACAACCCGGTCGAGCACCTGACTGACCGCGAGCGCGAGGTGCTCGCGCTGATGGCCGAGGGCCGCTCGAACCGGGCGATCGCCGAGCGCCTGTTCGTCACCGAGCACACCGTCGAGAAGCACGTGAAGAACATCTTCGGCTCGCTCCTGCTCCCGCTCTCGCCCGACGATCACCGGCGCGTGCTCGCCGTGATCGCGTACCTCAACTCGCAGTGACGCTGACGGTGAGAGCCGACAGAAGTGCTCGCCTCGCCCCGTCAAACCTGGCCAGGTCCCCATATGGGCGGGCGACGAGCATCGCTCCCTCGAGCGTGCTCAGGATGTTCTGGGCCATCTCCTCCACCGGGCCCGTGAAGGTGAGCGTGTGGTCGGCCTGTCCGGCGATCAGCAACGCCGCGAGCCAGCGCTGGTTCTCGTCGAAGAACCGGAGGACCTCGTCACGCATCGGTCCCGGCAGCGTCTCGTACTCGGCGGCGAGCACCCCGCACATGCACATCCGCTTGCCGCGCAGCACGTCCGCGTAGAGCTCGGCGTAGGCCTCCAACCGGTCGCGGGCGGATGGGACGTCGCGGTCGATCCGGTGAAGCGCCTCGGAGAAGCGTTCCCCGTACCGGGTGATCAGCGCCTCGCCGAGTTCGGCCTTACCCGGGAAGTGGTAGTGGAGGCTCGCCTTGGTGATGCCGAGCTCAGCGGCGACATCGGCGTAGCTGAAGTTGCTGAAGCCCCTGGTCTGGACGAGGCGCTCGGCGCTGTCGAGGATCCGCTCGGCCGTTCCGGTCTGCGTCCTGTCTCGGGCGACGGCCATCAATCGAATCCTTTCCCGGTCGGGGCTTGACACCTTACCTACTAGAAGGTAAGTTTCGCACACTAGCGCCTTACCTACTAGTAGGTAAGGCTAACGGATCGGGCGGGGCCGCACGCAGGCTCGGGAGTCGGCCCCGGTCTCAACACAGGAGGGGCCATGGGCACCATCACCACGTTCGACCTCGATCGCTTCACGCAGGCGGCCGAGGAGCGCGACGCCGCGACTCAGCTCTCGATGTACGGGCCTGACGCGGTCGTCACGATCAGCAACAAGCTCTCGCAGCCGGGCTCTCCCCGCGTGCTCCGCACGCGCGAGGAGATCCAGGCCTGGCTCGAGGACATGTACGCGCGCGACATGACCCACACGGTCAAGCACCGCGTGCTCGACGCAAGCGGCGCCGCCTACACACAGGCCTGCCGCTACGCCGACGGAACCAACGTGTTGTGCGCCACCGTGATCGAGCTCGACGGCGGAACGATCGCCGGCCAGACGGTCCTTGAGGTGTGGGACGAGGCGTAGCCGTCGGCTGCACCGACGACTGGGGGTTTCCCGGGCCGCTCCCCTTCGGGACCGGATGGACGTCCCGCTAGCTTGAGGGGTGGTCCGGGAATCTCAATGGAGGTCTACGACATGGCCGACCTGCTACGGCTGATGCCTGAACGCAAGCGAATCGCGCTGATCGCGCATGACAACTGCAAGTCCCAGATGCTCGAGTGGGCGCGCTACAACCGCGGCACCCTCGCCGCGCACGAGCTGTACGCGACCGGCACGACCGGCGCACTGATCGCCGACGAGCTCGACCTGACCGTCAACCGGTTCCTGAGCGGTCCGCTCGGCGGCGACCAGCAGGTCGGCGCGGCGATCGCGGAGGGACGCATCGACTTCCTCATCTTCTTCTGGGATCCGCTCGAGCCCCAGCCTCACGACGTGGACGTCAAGGCACTGTTGCGGATCGCCGTGGTCTGCAACGTCCCGACTGCCTGCAACCGCGCCAGCGCCGACTTCATCCTCTCCAGCCCGCTCACGGCAGAGGAGTACCGGCGCTCGAACGCCGCCTGACCGCGGTGGGATAAAAGTCGGAAATAGTCCGTCTTTCATCCCAAGGGCGTGCGAGCCCGCCCGGCCACCGACCGTTATCCGGTGTAGAGCGGTCTGTTGGGCGGCCGCGTTATCCGCCGGTCGGGGCGAAGCCGGCAAGGAAGGCAAACCCCGCGGATCGGGAGGAACGTCACGGCGTGAACTCTGGCCGATCTCGCCCCGACAGCGGCCGGGGCCGCACCCCGCCCGTGCTTCAGGGCTCGAGGTCGTAGGGAAAGTCAGTGAGAAGTTCGGCGCCGTCGTCCGTCACCAGTACCAGGTCCTCGAGCCGGCAGCCGCCGAGACCGAGGCGATAGCAGCCCGGCTCGAGCGTGATCACGTCGCCCGGCATGAGCACGCCCGGCGACCGTCCAACCGGCGGGGCCTCGTGCACCTCGAGCCCGACCCCGTGTCCCAGCGAGTGGTAGAAGCCCTCTCGGAGCACCTCGCCGGGCGCCTTGGTCAGCTGGGTCGGCAGACCGGCCCGCTCATAAGGCTCGCATGAGATCCGGTGAAGCTCGCGCCCCTCAACCCCGGGCCCAACCGCGTCGAACGCCCGGGCCAGGGACTCGCGGGTCAGGTCGTGGTATGAGCGCAGCTCGTCCGACACCTCACCGACGATGAACGTGCGCGTCATGTCAGCGAAGCAGGCCGACTCGGCGTCGCGAGGCCAAAGGTCGATGACCACCGGCTCGCCCGGCGCGATCGGTCCAGAGCCCATCTCGTGGCCGATGGCGGTCTGCGCGCCGTGGGCGACGATCAGCTCATCGCCGGCGCTCGCCCCGAGGCGGCCGGTGACGTCGCGGATGGCTTCCTTGACTCGCTCACAGGTGAGCGGCTCGCCGTCCAGGAGCAGGTGCTCGCCGCTCGGCTCGGCCTGACGGAGCATCTCGGCCGCGACGCGCATGCCGGCGTTGGCCGCCGCCTGCGCGCGCCGGATGCCCGCGAGCTCGGCCGGGCTCTTGACCCGCCGCCGGGACTCGAATTCGTGCCGGTCGGGGTCTAGCACCAGGCCGGCGGCGCGAACGCGGTCCGCGAGCTCAACGGGAAAGTCCGAGGGGACGAGCGCACGCTGGACCCCGAGCACCTGGCAGGCCCGGGTCATGACCTGGAGAAACACCTCGCCGCGCTCGAGCCCCGAGGTCACGAACTCGTCGTAGCCGAACTCCTCGAACGGATGCAGCGTCAATCCGCCGTCCACCGCGGAGATCCGCGGGATCTCGAGCGAGCTGACCACGACGTGCCGCTCGCCGCCGGTCTCCGCGTAGAGGAACGGGTCGGGGACGGCCAGCGGAACCTCGTGGCGCAGCTCGGCATGACGAATCGTGTCGCCGCAGATGATCACGTCGGGCATCGCATGGCATGTTGCCAGCTCACGGCTCCGCGGCGCGATCCGCGCTCAGCGGTCCGCGCTCAGCGCGCCGGCGAGAGCACGAGCAGCGCGGCGCTGTAGGCGGGCAGCGCGACACCATAGCGCCCGCGCGCCGGCGCCACCGCCGAAGGCCGCGCCCGCCCGGCTAGCAGTCCGTCGTACGTCGGTTCGCCAAAGCTCTGACCGCCAAGCGTGACGCCGCTGGGCGCCGTCAGGCTCGGGGCCGTGAGCCACTCGAGCTCGGCTCGTCCGACCCGTTCGCCGGCGACGCCGAGCGACAGCCGGCGTGCCCGGCCGCCGGCATTGACCATCGCGATCCTGATCGCGCCGTCCGGGCTGCGCGTCGCCCAGGTTCTGACCGCGCCGCTGACCGAGCCGTCGACCGTCTGTAGGCGTGCGCCCGCCGGCGCCGCGCGCGCGAACATGAGCAGGCCGTAGTACTCGGGCGCCACCGTCGCCCGCCAGCGCCCGTCGACGCGCGCGAGCCTGAACAGCTGGTAGCCGGCGCCCGGGAACGTGTGGATGTTGACGCCGTGCACGCCGACCCGCGCCATCTCGAACAACGTGTTGATCGCCCACAGAGCCGAGGCGAACGTCTGGCTGACCTTGGCGTCCGCGCCGCACGACACCGAGTTGAGCTCGTCGACCCGCAGCGCGTGCCCACGGCGCCGCGCGATCGCCACGTACGGCGCGAAGCTGTCGGCCAGTCCGATCGACGACGCCGGCTCGAGCAGGTGGGCGACGGTCGGATACCGGGGCGAGCTGCGCGCGGTGTAGCAGAGCTGCAGCGGATAGCGGTGGAGGGTCACGAGCCCGACGCGCGGCTCGGCGGCCAGGAAGCGCCCGAGCTGGCGGGTCCACTGTGGGGCGCCCAGGCTCGGTCCGGCCAAATTCCGATCCGGCAGCGAGGCGGCGAGGGTCGTGAAGTCGGCGATCAACGACGACATGTCGTAGTTCCGCGGGCGTCCGGTGACGTGGCGCCCGTTCGGCGTCTGGTACCACGGGAAGGTCGCGTACAGGTCGGGCTCGTTGCCGAGCTCGAACGCGCGGATCGAACCGGGGCCGATCCCGTCGAGAAGCGCTCCACCCTCGGCGGCGGCGAGCTCGGGACTAGCGGCCTCGAGGTTCAGGCCGACGATCAGGCGCGCGCCTAGTGCCCGAGCGAGCGCCCGAGTCACGGCGAGCCAGCGCCCGGTAATGGCGTATTTGATGCCCGGCGGCCGCGCGAGGGCGGGCGTCGGCCACCACGTCCGGTCGGTGCTGTCGCCGCCGATCCGGAGGACCGGCGCCTGACCGGGCGTGAGGTTGCGCACGAGCTGGAGGAACACGGGGTCCAGCGCGGCCGGATCCGTGCCCGCGTACCTCTCGACCGATGGATATTCCAGCGACAGCCCGAGGAAGCCGAACGGCACGGTCTCCCCTGGCGATCCGGCCTGGACCGTGACGAAGGCCGGCGCGGGCCTCCGGGTCGCCGGGTGAGCGCCTCCCGACCGGGTCCCCACCCGCGTGAGCGCCAGCACAACCAGCACCGCAGCCACGAGCAGCACTGCGCGCCGCCGAACGAATACCATCGCCACCCCTTCTATCAAGGAGCTGTGCGTGGAACTCTGCTTGATGATCGAGGGTCAGGAGGGCGTCACGTGGCCTCAGTGGCGCGCACTCGCCGCGGCCTGCGAGGAACACGGGATCGCGACCCTATTCCGCTCTGACCACTACCAGAACCTCGACGGTCAACACCCCGAGCGAGGATCGCTCGACGCGTGGGGGACGGTCATCGCCCTGTCGGCGCTGACCACGAAGCTGCGGTTTGGGACGCTGGTCAGCCCGACGAGCTTCCGCCATCCCTCGATCCTGGGCAAGCTCGTCGTCACCGCCGACCACGTGTCCGGCGGGCGCATCGACCTCGGCCTCGGTGCCGGTTGGCACGCGGGCGAGCACAAGGCCTACGGCTTCCCGTTCCTATCGACGGCCGAGCGGGTCGACGTGCTCGAGGAGCAACTCGAGATCCTGATCGGCACATGGGCGCAGGACGACTTCTCCTTCAGCGGTGCGCACTACACCCTCTCGGGACTGAACGCCCAACCCAAGCCCGTTCAGCGCCCCCATCCGCCGATCATCATGGGCGGCAACGCCGGTCCGCGCAGCGCGGACCTCGCCGTCCGGTTCGCGGACGAGTACAACACGCCGTTCCCGTCGATCGAGCAGATCCAGAAGCGCAAGGCGAACATCGATCGCGCCTTCGAGGGGGCCGCCCGAGAGCCGATTCCGTTCTCGGTCATGGCGGGCGCGGTCCTCGGTGCCGACGCTGCCGAGGTCGCGCACCGGGCCCGCGTCGTCGCCGACGCGACCGGTTTCGACGCGGAGGAGATCGTGCGCGAACCGCCGCGGGGCTGGATCGTGGGAACGATCGAACAGGCCGCCGAGCAGCTGGCGCCCATTCGTGACGCCGGGGTTAGCCGCGTGATGTGCAACCAGTTCGTCGAGCCCGAGGTCGAGCAGGTCGCGCGCCTCGGCGAGCTCGCGGCTCTGCTCGCCTGAACGGGGCCCACGGCCTCCGAGCGCCCGATCCCTCAAAGGCCCCGATCCCTCAAAGGCCCCGATCCCTTAAATAAACGCGCCCCCGATCTGGCGGGATATGAGGCCGGATCTGAGGGGCGCGTTTGAGGGAGGAGAGGGTGTTGCCGTCATATTGGCGGCGGGGCTTTGATATGTCAAAGACGGACATTCTCAGCTATCTATAAGCTCCGGTTATGGAACTTCGCCAGCTCCGCTACCTCGTCGCTCTCGCCGACGAGCAGCACTTCACGCGGGCCGCGGCGCGCGAGCACATCGCGCAGCCCGCTCTCTCCCAACAGATCCGCCGGCTCGAGCAAGAGGTCGGTCTGTCGCTGGTCGAACGGACGACGCGCCGGGTGACGGTGACCGAAGCGGGCAAGGCGCTCGTGGCCCGGGCTCGGCGGATACTGGCCGAGGTCGACGCCGCCACCGCCGAGATGCAGGCCTTCACCGGCGTCCGGACCGGGCACGTGACAGTCGGGACGATGCACACGATGGGCCCGGTCGACGTTTCGCTCGCGCTCGCGGTGTTCCACCAGCGCCATCCTGGGGTCGAGCTCACGGTCCGCGAGCAGTCGAGCGAGGAGCTGGCCGAGATGTTGCGCGACGACGTGGTCGACCTCGCCTTCCTGTCTGTGACCGAGCGGATGGAAAGCCACGGGCTGGGCTTACACCAGCTCGTCTCCGAGGAGCTGGTCGTCGTCCTCCCCATCGATCACGCCCTTGCCGGGCACGATGAGGTACGTATGGCCGACCTCGCCGGCGAGCAGTTCATCAGCTACCGCGAGGGGGCCCGGCTGCGTGAGCTGCTCGTGTTCGCCGGCCGCACCGCCGGCTTCGAGCCCGAGGTCCAGCTCGAGTCCAACGAGAGCGAGCGGATCCGCCGGCTCGTGGCGCGGCACATGGGCGTCGCGATCCTCCCCCGCTCCGACGCCGAACGGCCGGACGCCGAGGTGACCTCGGCAACGTTGATCGAGCCGTCGCTGACCCGCGACATCACGCTGGCCTGCCGGGAGGGACGCCGGCTCGCTCCGGCCGCCGCCGAGTTCCTCGCGCTCTCGAAAGAGCTGTTCAGTAAAGACAGTTAGGCGAGCGCGGGGCGGTGCTGCGCCCACGGTCGCGCCGCCTCGATCTGCCCCGCCAGCGAGTAGAGGACGTCCTCGGCCCCGGGCCGCCCCACCAGCTGGACGCTCAGCGGCAGGCCGTCGGTCCCGAGCCCCGCGGGCACGGTGACCGCCGGCTGACCGGTCAGGTTCCAGGCCGGCGTCCACGGACTGAACCGGGCGGCGATATCGATCGCCGCGACCGCGGAGCGGCCGTACCCACCCTCGGCCGCGATCGCCGTGGAGGCCAGACCTGGTGTCATCAGCACGTCGAACTCCTGCCAGAGCTCGAGCAGACGCGCGGCCGTGTCCTCCCGCCGGCGCAGCAGCTCCTGCCGGCGGCGACCGTGCACCAGAAGGTGCCCAGCGGCCGCCATCTGTCGGGTCGAGCGCTCTAGTACCGACTGGTCGGGAATCTCGCGCGCCACCTCGTAGGTCCCGCGCACCCAGAACTGCGTGAACAGGAGCCCGGCGAGGCCGTACGCGGGACTGCGCTCCTCGACGTCGTGGCCGAGGCCGGCCAGCAGGCCGGCGGTCCTGTCCCATGCCGCGCGCTGGTCATCAGACAGCTTGGTGATCGCGCCCGGCGGGAGCTTGCGCGACACGGCCACACGCAGCCGCTCCGGCGGGCGCGCGGCGGCGTCGGCGTAGCTACCGCCGAACGGCGGAGCAGCGTCGGCGTCACCCGGCACGGGCCCGTGGATCACATCGAGGAGAAGCGCGCTGTCCCCCACCGTGCGCGCGAGCCCGCCAAATGAGGTCAGGCCCAACCACCCCTGCAGGACAGGCGAGAGCGACACGCGCCCTCGGCTCGGCTTCATTCCGACCAGACCGCAGCAGGCGGCGGGAATCCGGATCGAGCCGCCGCCGTCAGCGGCCGTCGCCGCCGGCACCAGGCCCGCCGCCACGGCGGCCGCAGAGCCTCCCGAGGACCCACCCGGCGTGCGCTCGAGGTTCCAGGGGTTGCGCGTAATCCCGTTAGCGTCGCTCGCCGTCCAGGGGAAGATCATGAGCTCGGGGACGTTGGTGACACCGACCGGGATCGCCCCGGCCGCCCGGAGCCGGGCCACGATCTCGGAGTCGCGCTGAGCCGGAGCGCCAAACGACCGGGAGCCTTGCGTCGGCACCTGCCCGGCCAGTCCCATCTCGTCCTTGACCGCGAACGGCACGCCGGCGAGCGGGCCATCGAGGTTGGTCAGCGCGTCGGCCTCGGCGAGCGCCTGCTCGGCCAGCACGACCCGAAACGCGTTCAGCTTGGGGTCGATCGCCTCGATCCGCCGAAGGCACAGCTCGACGAGCTCCCGCGGCGTCACCTCGCGCTCGCGCACGCGCCGCGCGAGCTCCCCCGGACCGGTGAAGGCAAGGTCCTGGTCGGCCGTCGCGGTCATCTACGCGACGAGCGCCGTCACGAGCTCACGGATCGCGCCGGGGTAGCGGTACGTGATGCCACCGTGCTTGCCGTCGAACAGCTCGAGCGTGTAGGCCGCACCGATCCGCGACAGCTCCTGCGCGAACGCCTGGGCGCCGAGGTCGAGGTAGAACTCGTCGCTCTTGCCGGCATCCAGGTAGATACGGCGCATATCGCGTAGCGCGTCGGCGTGGTGAGGAGCCATTCGCACCGGGTCGTGCTCGAGCCACATCGCCCACACCTCGTCGACCACGCGGCCCGTGGAGGGGTCGAAGGGCAGCAGCGCGCGCCCGGGCTGCGAGAGGTCGGGCGAGTACGCACAGGCATACCCGTACATCTCGAACGGCGCTCCCATCCGCCCGAAGTCGAAGTGGTCGGCGGCGGCCAGGCGCTCGAAGAACACCTCGTAGGAGCCGTCGTAGTGGTCGCGCAGCGTGCGCGCCACCTCGCGGAACGCGGGCAGATAGCAGCACTCGAACAGGGCGTCGCCGGCGTGCGAGGCAAGCGCGCCGAACACGTCGGGGCGCAACATCGGGACGACCATCGCGCCGTAGCCCCCCGACGACTTGCCGGCCAGCCCGCGATGATCGCGTGAGGGCAGCGTCGGATACCGCTCGTCGACGAAGGCCACGACCTCGTCGCACAGGTAATCGAGGTAGCGGCCGGTCGACGCGGAGTTGATGAACTGCGAGCCACCGCGCGACGTCCACGCGTCGACGAACACGAGGATGGCATCCGGGCAGGCGCGGGCGGAGAACATCGCATCGACGCGCTCGATCATGGTCGGCTCGAGCGGGGAGCGCGACAGCCACATGTCGATCTGCCCGGTGTAGCCCTGGATGATGTAGACGGTGGGCAACCCCTTGGGGTGGTCAAGCTCGATGCCGGGCGGGCGGTACACGTAGAGCGGGCGGCGCGCCGAGTCACCGAGCGAGTTCTCGGCCAGCGCGTCGGACTCGACGACCAGCTGATCGAGGACTCCGCCGAGCGGTCGCGCCCACGGGGCTCCGACCGCGCCTTCGACTTCTCTCAAGGCCACCCCCCAACCGTAGGGAAATGCGGCGCCCCGTGCCACCTCGGGTCAAATGCCCCGGGGTATATTGAACCCCGAGTCGCCGATGACCGATTCTCTGCACACCCTCAGCTCCAACGGCGCCGGTTCCCCGGACATCGACGCGGCCGAGACGAGCGAATGGCTCGAGGCGGTCGACGCCGTCGTCGAGCACGACGGGCCCGACCGGGCGCGGCAGATCCTCGCCCGCGCGGTCCAGCGAGCCGAGCTGGCCGGCAGCGGCCCGATCGCCAGCATCACGACTCCGTACGTGAACACGATCCCGGTCGCGCGCGAGGCGAAGCTGCCGGGCGATCCCGCGCTCGAGCGCCGGCTGCGGTCGATCATCCGCTGGAACGCGATGGCGATGGTCGTGCGCGCCAACAAGGTCTCCTCGGAGCTGGGTGGGCACATCGCGAGCTACCAGTCCCTCGCCACGCTGTACGAGGTCGGGTTCAACCACTTCTGGCGCGGGGCGGGTGGGTCCGAATCCCCGCACGGTGGCGATCTCATCTACTTCCAGGGTCACTCCTCGCCGGGGAACTACGCGCGCGCGTATCTGGAGGGACGCTTGACCGAGGAACAGCTCGACGGCTTCCGCCAGGAGGTCTCAAGGCCCGGCGGCCTGAGCTCCTATCCCCACCCGTGGCTGATGCCGGAGTTCTGGCAGTTCCCCACGGTGTCGCTCGGAATCGGCGCGATCACCTCGATCTACCAGGCGCGGTTCATGAAGTACCTGGCCGCCCGCGGGCTCGCCGAAACGGACGGCCGGAAGGTGTGGGCGTTCATCGGCGACGGCGAGGTGGACGAGCCCGAGACGATGGGCTCGATCGGGATGGCCGGTCGCGAGCATCTCGACAACCTGATCTGGGTCGTCAACTGCAACCTGCAGCGTCTCGACGGCCCGGTTCGCGGCAACGGCAAGATCATCCAGGAGCTCGAGTCCGACTTCCGCGGCGCCGGCTGGAACGTGATCAAGGTGATCTGGGGCTCGCGTTGGGATCCGCTCCTTGCCGAGGACCACGACGGACGGCTCGTCAAGGTGATGGAGGAGTGCGTCGACGGCGAGTACCAGACGTTCAAGTCGCGCGACGGCGCGTACGTGCGCGAGCACTTCTTCGGTCGCGACCCCGTGCTGCTCGACCGCGTCTCGCACATGTCTGACGAGGAGATCTGGCTGCTGAACCGCGGTGGGCTCGATCAGCAGAAGGTGTACGCGGCGTACCACGAGGCGGTCGGCCACACGGGCCAGCCGACGGTGATC
>DATBYI010000252.1:0-4262 GCA_036513815.1 Solirubrobacteraceae bacterium | reverse complement strand
TGAGACGCCACTGCCGCCGTGGGACCGGGGCGGTGGCGCACCGTCCACGCTAGAAGTGGGTGAGACGCCACCGCCACCGTGAGAACGGACCGGTGGCGCGTCATCCACAGACCGGGCGGAGGCGCAAGGCGGCTCGCCAGGCGCCCCAGGGATCCCCGACGGCTCCGCCCAGCGGCCGGGCCGCCCAAACGCCGCGCCATCACGGCGAGATCTAGAACGCGCGTGGGGCTAACCGGAAGCTTTGGGCCCGTCCGCCCCGGCTGCGACGGGGAGGGCGACCTCGAGCACGGTCCCTTCGCCGCGCGGGCTGGTGACCGCGAGCGAGCCGCCGAGTGCTTCCACGCGGTCGCGAATGCCGGTCAGGCCGCTGCCCGTGGACGGGTCGGCGCCACCGAGACCGTCGTCGCGGACGCTCAGGCGCAGCAGGCCGTCCTGGCGCTCGAGCGTCACCGAGGCGCGCGAGGCGCCGGCATGCTTGGCGGCGTTGGTCAGCGCCTCGGCCGCGACGTAATAGGCCGCCACCTCGACGGGCTCGGGAAGACGCTCCTCGGGCTCGACGAGCACATCGACGGGCATCGACGAGCGCAGGGCCAGGGTCCGGAGCGCCGGCGCCAGCCCGCCCTGCGTGAGGATCGCGGGATGGATTCCCTGGGCGATCTCGCGCACCTCGTCGGTGGCTGCGTTCAACTCCTGGACGGTCTCCGACAAGGACGCCCGGAGCTCGGACTGCTCGCCGGGAAGGCGTCGCTCGATTCTCCGCAATCGCAGCGCGAGCGATACGAGGCGCTGCTGGACGCCGTCGTGCAGGTTGCGCTCGAACCGGCGCCGGGCTTGGTCGCCGGCGACGACAAGGCGAGCCCTGGAGGCCGCAAGCTCGGCGCGGCTGGAGGCGTTGGCGATTGCGATCGCGAGCAACTCGGTGAACTCGGCCATGCGGCGTTCGGTGTCGTCCGGCAGCCGGCCATCCAGGGAGCTGGCCACGACCGTGCCCCACAGGCTGCCGGCGACGATGACTGGGCTCGCGACCGCCGAAGGGGACGAGGCATCGGCGCCGATCCAGCGCGTTACAAGCTCAGGAGGGACCCCGCTGTAGTCGTCGATGCGCACGGTCCGCCCCGTGCGCAATACCTCCGCGGTCGCGAGACCTGGCTCGATCAGTCCAAGGGGGCGCGGCCCGTCGTCGTCGGCGGTTCCGCCGGCGAGGCTAGCGGTACCGTCGGGCTCCAGGCGAATGATCCGCGCCCGGTCCGCCCCGACGAGGTTGCGCGTCTCGCGCGCTACGGCGGCGAACACCTCTACGGGCGGGGCGCCCTCGGCGATCAGCGTGGCCACGCGCCGCAGCGCCGCCTGTTCTTCGGCCAGCTCGCTGCGCGCGGTCTCTGAAGCCGCCGCGCGGAGCCGGGTCACATCGAGGATAGCGCCGACGAACACGCCGATCGCGATGTACATCGCGGTGACGGGATAGTTCACCCAGTTCTGGGAGTCGAACGATCGATACGGCGCGATGTAGAACGAATCGATGGCCAGGGCAGCGACGATCGCGAACGGAACCCCGAATACGGAGCCGAATCGCCACGCCGCGACGCCCACGGCGCAGGCGCACAGCACGCACCACAGAACGACGAGCACGGTCTCGCCGCGGAGAGGCACCGCCACCGCCATTGCCGCGAACGCAGCCCCACTCGTGACGAACGCCACGGCAGCCGTGGCGACCGGATACGCCTTCCAGCGGCGGACACGCGCGCCCACGGCAGAGAGGCTAAATCACTCGGCCTGCCCCTGCGCGGGACGGCCGAGGAGCGTCTCGATGGCATCCGCGCTCAGCTCCGCCTTGGCCAGAAAGCCGACGGCCGGACTCGCCGCAATCAACTCGGCAAACTCCTCCTCGGCGTGGGTCGAGACGAGAATCACCGCCCCGACGAGCGCCTCGGGGTCCTCGGCGCGCAACCGGAACGCGACATCCAGGCCGCTCTCGCGGCCGAGGTCGATGTCGACCAGCGCGAGATCCGGGCGCAGTTCACGGGCGAACCGCACGGCTTCCTCGCCGCCGCCGGCCAGGGCCAGGACGTCGATCCCGTCCTCCTGGAGCACCTCCCGCGCGGTCTGCGCGAATCGCGGGTTGTCATCGACTATCAGGCAGCGAATGGCCATGGGCACGACGATAAGAGCCCGATCTCCCGATCGCGTGGTGGCTAGCCACAATCTTCCGCACGCGCCGGACCGCCGCCCGCGCGGCAGCATCGATAATCCCCGGCATGACCGCCAACGGACCCGGCGTCGTGATCGCGGAGGACGATGTGCTCCTTCGCGAAGGGCTCGCGAGGCTGCTCGCCGACGAGGGTTTCAACGTCATCGACCAGGCGGCGAACGGCTCCGCGCTGCTCGCGCTGGTCCATCGCCACCATCCCGACCTTGTCATCGTCGACATCCGCATGCCGCCGACCCATACGACCGAAGGACTCGATGCGGCCCGCACGATCCGCGCGGAGATGCCTGAGACGGCGGTCGTCGTGCTCTCCGCCCACGCCGAGGTGGAGCAGGCGACCGACCTGCTCGCGTACGGCGAGCGCAGCGGCTACTTGCTGAAGAGCCGCGTCACCGACGTCGACGAGTTCGTCGCCACGCTACGGCGGATCATCGAAGGCGCGGCGGTCGTCGACCCCGTCCTGATCCAGCAGCTTGTTGCCGCGCGCCGCGCCGAGGATCCGCTCGAGGAACTCTCGGCACGCGAGCGCGAAGTCCTGGGCCTGATGGCCGAGGGCCGATCCAACGCCGGCATCGCGAGGGCGCTGTGGGTCACCGAGTCGACCGTCGAGAAGCACGTCCACAGCATCTTCATGAAGTTGCGCATCCCGGAGACGGGCGACGATCACCGTCGCGTGCTGGCCGTGATCCGGTTCCTCCAGACCCGGTAGAGCTGACCGACCCGTCAGGGCTGACCGACCCGTCAGGGCTGACCGCCTCCTCACTCGGGTGAGCGCGCCCCCAATGGCGGCTACCCCCAATACGTGATGGGCGCTGGCGGTGTAGTCCCAGCGCCCAGGTAGCGACACGCTGTACACGGTCCTTGAACCCTCCGAAAGGAACCCAGCGATGTCCGCAACCTCCACCTCAGACACCGACCGCTATGAGCTCGGCTTCTGGGGAGTCGCGTTTGCGTTCACCGCCCTGATGGCGTTCACCACCGCGCCGACGCCGCTGTGGTCGCTGTTCGCCCATCGTGACGGCTTCTCGTCGCTGACCATCACCGTCGCGTTCGCCGCCTACGCGGTTGCCGTCGCCATCAGCTTGGTCCTCGCCGGTCACCTCTCCGACACCTACGGTCGGCGCCGCCTGCTGGCTCCGGCGCTCGCGCTGAACGTGGTCGCCGGACTGGTATTCGTCGCGTGGCCAGCGCTGCCGGGACTGCTCGTCGCACGGGTGTTGAGCGGCCTCGGCGTGGGTGCGGCGACGGCCACAGCGACGGTGTGGCTGGCCGAGCTCGAAGCCGCGCGCCGGCCAGGCGTCGGGAGTCACCGAGCGCAGATCGTCAGCACCGCGGCGAACCTCGGCGGACTCGGCCTGGGAGGCCTGATCGCCGGCGTGCTCGCGCAGTGGGTCGGCCACGCTCTAACCCTTCCGTTCCTCGTGCTCGTCGGCGCGCTGCTGATCGGGCTGGTTGCCATCGCGTTCGCGCCTGAAACGCGCATCGCCACCTCGCCGCGGCCGCCCTATCGCCCCCAACGCGTATCCGTACCGCCACGGTCACGGAGTCGATTCTTTGCCGCGGCGACCGCCGTGGCAATCACGTTCGCGATCTTCGGGCTGCTCACCTCGCTCGCGCCGAGCTTCCTCGCGGGAACGCTCCACGAGCCCTCGCACGCGCTCGCCGGCGCCGTGTCGTTCGCGCTGTTCGGCACCGCGGCGCTGGCGCAGACGCTGACCGGAGCGCGCAGCCCGCAACAGCTTCTCACCGCCGCCATCCCCGCATTGCTGGCAGGCGTCGGGCTGCTAACGCTCGCCCTGTGGGTGCCCTCACCGAGCTTCGGGATTTTCCTCGCCGGTGATCTGGTCGCCGGCGTCGGGGCGGGCCTGATGTTCAAGGGCGCGATCGAGACCGTGACCGAGATCTCTCTGCCCGAGCGCCGTGCCGAGGCGGTCGCGGGGTTCTTCCTCGCCGCGTATGTCGGCCTGGCCGGCCCGGTTATCGGCCTCGGCGCGCTGACCCAGGTCGCGTCGACACGCGTGAGCTTGCTCGTCTTCTCAGGGCTGCTCGCGCTCGG
>DATBYI010000251.1:0-6670 GCA_036513815.1 Solirubrobacteraceae bacterium | reverse complement strand
CGACGGACGGCAGGCCGAAACTGGCGTTTGCTCCCCGTGAGGGTCAGTATCTCCCGTGGTGGAGACTTCGATCGAGCTTCGGCAGTTGCGCTATTTCGTCGCTGTCGCTGAAGAGCTGCACTTCGGGAAGGCGGCGGAGCGTTTGCACATGTCGCAGTCGCCGTTGTCGCGGTCGATCCGCGAGCTGGAGCGTGAGCTCGGGGTGGTGTTGTTCGTCCGGACGACTCGCCGTGTCGAGTTGACGCCGGCCGGTTCGCTGCTGCTCGAGCGGGCGAGGAGAGCGTTGGCCGAGATCGACGGAGCGGTCGCGGAGGCGCGGTGTTTGACCGGGTCAGGTGACGGTGTGCTGCGGCTCGGCCACGGTCCGTTCAACGGCGCGCCGGCGAGTCGTATCGTCGAGGTTCTGCGGGCCGAGCGCCCGGAGTTGGACCCGCGGCTGGTGCAGGAGGTCACGCCGGACTCGCTTCGGCGGGTCGGCGCGCGCGAGCTGGCGGCGGCTCTGGTTATGGAGTCGCCTGCCGCCGCGCGCCGCCACGCGGTCAGAGTTGACGCGCTGAAGGATGAGCCGCTCCTCGCAGCCCTGCCCGAGTCGCACCGCTACGCGTCGGCGCCGGCGATTCCAATCGGCGAGTTCGTGGCAGAGCCGGTGTTTCTGCCTCGCGAGTCGGTGGGGCTGGCGTTCAACGCGTGGTTTCGGAGCGTGATGCGCGTGCACGGGTTCGAACTCGAGCAGACTACGGCGATCGCCAGCGCGCCTTGGGATCGGCGCTTGCCCCCGGTTGCAAACGGGGAGGGGGTGGCGGTGATGGTGGCCGACTGGACCGAAGAGCCGGGCAGCCGCCTGGTCGCTGTGCCGTTCGAGCCGCCGCTGAACTTTCCGACGGACCTCGTTTCTTGGTGGCCGCCATCCGAGGAGGTGACTGATCTTGTGCAGACAGCGCTGCGGCTCCGCGATTCCGAAGGCTGGTTGACCGACCGTCCGGCACGAACCGAGACGCCTGAAGATTGAGTCCTAGACGGTCTGGATCCGGCCGGGATGAGACTTTTTCGCCGGCGGGCTTGGGCGTAGCGTTGCCGGGATACAACAAAGCAGGAGGAACCTCGGATGGCATCCAGCGGCACCGAGAACGAGCAGATCCCGCTTGTAATGATTCATGGCGCCTGGCTTTCGGCGCGCAGTTGGGAGAACTACGAGGACTACTTCACGAAACGCGGCTTCGCCGTCTCCGCGCCTGAGTGGCCGCGCAAGCAAGGCGACGTCGAGGAGATCCGTGACGACGCTGCTGCGTCTGCCGGGCTCGGCGTGCAGGAGATCGTGGACCATTACGCGCAGATCATCCAGGCGCTCGATAAGCCACCCGTGTTGATCGGGGCACTCATACGGGGGCCTGTTCGTCGAGCTGCTCCTCGACCGTGGCCTCGGCCGGGCTGGGGTGGCGATGAGCCCCGCGCCGCCGAAAGGCATCCTCGCGCTGCCCTTCTCAACTCTGAAGTCGGGCGCTCCCGCGCTGGCGCACCCATCGAAGTGGCACGGGGTCGTCACCTTGACGCCAGAGGAGTTCACGTATGCGTTCGTGAACACGTTCTCCGAAGAGGCCGCGGCGACGGCCTACGAGCGCTACGCGGTCCCCGAGACCGGCCGGATCTTCTACGAGGCCGGGTTCGCGAACTTCCATCTGCATCCGCCCACCGAGGTCCATTTCAAGAACGCGGATCGAGCGCCGCTGCTGATCGTCGGCGCTGCAGCGGACCACACGGTTCCCGCGTCGCTGTCGAAGGCGCAGTACAAGCGCTACGAGCACTCTACGGCCAAGACCGACTATCTCGAGTTCGAGGGCCGGCCGCACTTTCACATGGTCGCCTCCGACTGGCAGGAGGTCGCCGCCGGCGTCGACAGCTGGCTCGACGGCGTCCTCGACGATCCCGTCGTATCGACCGACCGCGCCACGTAGGAGGGCCGGGGGGTATGGACCTTCACCTGACCGACAAGGTCGCGGTCGTGACCGGCGCGAACAAGGGCATCGGGCTCGCGATCACCAAGGCGCTGGTCGCCGAAGGCGCCCATGTAGTCGCCGGGTCGCTCTCGACGGGGAATCTGGACGGCCTTGACCGCGTCACGGCGGTTGCGTTGGACCTGGTGGCCGAGGACGGGCCGGCGCTGCTCGTACAGAAGGCGGTCGACGAGCATGGCCGGCTCGACGTTCTCGTCAACAACGTCGGAGCGGTGCGGATCAGAGTGGATGGCTTCTTGGCCACCGGCGACGAGGAGTTCGAGTGGGCGCTGAAGACGGACTTCTTCACCACTCTCCGTGCCACCCGGGCAGCGCTCGGACCGATGCTCGAGCAAGGCTCCGGGTCGATCGTGAACATCGCTTCGGTCAACTCGTTCTTCCAGCCCGACGCCGCCACCATCGACTACGGCGTGGCGAAGGCCGCGGTCGTCAACCTCAGCAAGTCCCTCTCGCAGGAATTCGGCCCAAAGGGAATTCGCGTGAACTGCGTCTCGCCAGGACAGGTCAGCACCGACCTGTGGCTGGGCGAGCACGGCGTCGCCGCCACGTTCGCAGACGCCACTGGCGTCGACGCCGACACGATCCGCACGAACGCGGCGGCGGCCATCGCGACCGGCCGGTTCAGCATGCCGGAGGAGGTCGCGACGCTCGTCACGATGCTGGCGTCCGATCGGATCGCCAACGTCACCGGCGTCAACTACGTGATCGACGGCGGCTTGATCAAGACGACGTGACGCACAGAAAACACCGTCGCCCTCAGGGGCCTGGCTGAGAAACCGCCGAAATAGGCCGGTTTCTCGACCAGCCCGCAACGGATCGAGCTCAACGCCGGTCTCCTTTGCTCTTGGGGAGATTTGGGTTGGCGTTGACGGGGTCAGTCGGCGCCAGCGAGTGCCGGCTGCGGCTCGGGGACCGTGGTCTTGGCCACGGCATCTGTGATCTCGTCGCGGCGGATGAGCACGAAGATCGCGGGGAGCGCGAGGAGCGCAATCCCAGTCCACGTCCGATGAACGGTGGATCAAGCCAAAGATCCTCTAGCTCGCCCTCCGGCGGGGCACCCGTAATCCGGTACACGCCGGCCGGCTCATCGCTTTCAGTCGCCATGACGTACATCGGCCAGTTCAGCACGTCCTCCTCAGTGAACGTGAGGATCGGGCGCACGCGTTCAAGGAACTGCTCGTCATAGCCCCAGTGAGCCTTGGACCGCATAGCGAGCTCGCTGAGACGCTTCGCCTCGCCCGGTAGGGCCCGCCGAATCACCACGCGTCGCTCTCCATCGGCCACCCAGGCAGCCTAGTCGCCTGGTCAGGGTGGTCGACCGTCCGTGACCGGCTGCCTAGGGGTGCGCGTCCCGACGCGTGCGTTGGCGGTCGCGGTGCTCGAGTACGGCGGTGCTGAGGATGCTGAGCTCGTACAGGGCGAGCATGGGGATCAGCTCGAGGAGGGTAGTGACGGGGTCGCTGCCGGGGAGTAGGAGCGCGAGCGCGGCGATCGCCACGATGGCGTAGCGGCGGTGCTTGCGGAGTTGGCGGGTGCTGAGGATCCCGGCGCGGTTGAGCCCGAGCACGGCAATCGGGATCTCGAAGAAGAGGCCGGTGGCGAGCATCGTGAAGAGGATGAACTGGTAGTAGCTGCGCGCCTGCACGAGGGTGTCAAACGAGCTCGCGTTGAAGTGCAACAGGAAGCTGACGGCTCCCGGTAGCACGACGAAGTATCCGAACGCGAGCCCGAAGGCGAACAGGAGCGGCGCCAGCGTGAGCAGCGGCGTCGCCACTCGCCGTTCGCGAGGCGTGAACGCAGGCACGATGAACGCGTACAGCTGCCACAAGATCACCGGTAGGGCCAGCAGCAGCGCGAAGTACGCCGAGACGATCACGGTCTGGGAGAACGGTTCGCCGATTCCGAGGGTGACCGGACGGAGGCCGGCCGGTCGGGCCGGGGTGGCGGCGAGATAGTCGGCATCGGCGCGGGCAGCGGACGCGAGCGCTTGCCGTTGTGTCACAGTGAGCGGGCCGGCGGACGCGGCGAGGAGCCCAAACGCGTCCCGCTGACTCTCGAGCGCGGCATCCAGCTTCGGCTGGGTTCCGGTGGCCGCAGACAGCGGGGCGCTTGAGCCCGTGAGCGACGAGGAGCCGGCGCTGGCCAGCGGGCGGTTGAGCACCTGAAGCAGGGCATGGTTCTGCCAGAACGCGAACGCGAATGCGAGCGCGAGCACGGCGACGCTGACGATCAGCCGCACGCGTAGTTCGCCCAGGTGGGCGAACACGGAGACCTCGTCGTGGTAGCTGATGGGTCGGACGGAGATCGCCATGGTGGGTCAACCGCGGATACCTGCGGTCAATCGACCGGGCGAGTCTCGCTGTCGGGGGTGGCCGGAGGTAGGGGAGGCTGGTCTGGCGATTCGCCCCCGATCGAGGCCTTGAACTCCCTCAGGCCCTGTCCGAGGGCGCGGCCGGCGTCGGGGAGGCGCTTGGGGCCCAGGACGATGAGCGCGATCACGAGCAGGATGATGAGGTGGGTGGGCTGCAGCATTCCGGTGAGCATCGGTGGTGCTCCTTTGATGGTTGGGGCGAGCGGACCGGCCGCAACCCGATGAGGGTTCCGGCCGGCAGTGAGGTGCTCCCGGCTAGGCGACGTGGCGCTACGCAGCGCGCACCGCGGCGGCCGGGCCTGGGAGCTCCACGCGGACGGTCTCGGATCTGGTGGATGTGTCCCTTCAGACCCCACGCACCGCCGCGTCAGCGGCCTGCGCGAGCGCTGTCGCCGAGGCGAAGAACGCGCTCGACTGGCCCTTGAAGAGTCCGGTTGAGGTCAGGAACTTGAGCGCTGCCATCGCGCCCCCGTTCGCTGGAAGTGTCGGGCGGATGATCGAGCAGTCAGGGAGGCTCGGGTCGATGAACTCGCACGGCTGCGGGAAGATGTTGTTCGCGCGAGTGGAATTACGACCGCTCGCGTCGAGATTCGGGAAGAATGTTCCGGTCTCTGGGTCCCTCACCCCCGCGAGCGGCGGCTCGACCACGTTGGCGGCGACGTCCTGCCAGACCCCGAAGTGATCGACCTCGGTTCCGCCGATGCTGACCACGATCCGCAGGACCTCGAGGCTGGTCACCTGTAGGGACAGCGTCGTGTACAAGCTCGAGCCCCCCTGCTCAATCATCGCGAAGTGGAACGCCGCGGCGTTCGCGATCGCCTGCATCCGTGACTCATGCCGGGTCTTAGGAGGCACCGGGGCCGGCGCGTTCGGTGGCGTGTCGGTGTCGTTCAACGGGAGCACCGGCTGGTTCTTGATGGTCACGGCCTGTCGGAACATCGCGCCGAAGTCAGGGTTGGCCAGCGACCGGTAGCGCAGATACCAGCTGGTGTCGACGTTGGTCCCTTTGAGGAGGTTCGTGAGCCGACGCCGCGATCGGTCAGCGCCCTTTGCCTGACTACCCTTCAGAGTGCGGAACGGCTCCAGGCTCACCGGCTCTGCGCCCTTAGAAACCAGGTAAGCATTGATAAAGTCGGCATGACTGCGCTCGTCACGGGTATTGCCAGAGATGTATGCCGGCGCGTCGGAATCGATGTTGGACAGCGCCGCGACGTATGCCGGGTTGCCACCGCGGAGGCCTCCCAGCTCGTTGTACTGCTCCCACAGGTCCGTCTCCAGAATCTCGGCCGCCGCGAGGAACCTCAGGATGGCGATGTCGCCGTCGGTCGGCCCCGTTGATTGCGCGCTGGCGGACGAAGTCGCGAGCGCCGAAAACGGCACAGCCGCGGCGCCGACGATGGCTGCCTGCTTCAAGAACGAGCGACGGCCGACAACTCGCTGCCACAGCGCCTGCAGCTCGTGTTCCTGGGCAGATTCCTCCGATGATGCATCAGGGTGGAAGTCCTCCACTGTCATATGTTTCTTCCTTTGTGAAATGGCGGTTTGACGGCTACTAACGGGCACACGTCAGCGTCACGCCGCGACCCACCTCTCAGCACACCGGACGCTGGTGAACCGGATCGGTGGATAAGACCCGAGAAGGTGCAACTGATAGGGGCCGTTGCCGGATGCTCTGACCGTTACATGCCCAAGACCCTTCTCGCCGCGCATTCCTTCCCCAACGTTTTTCGACTCTCACGGCGACCTGGACGGCAGACATGCCTGCCCTGACTCAGTGCCGAAAGCAGTTGACGCCCTCGGTCAGTTCTTCAGAGGCTCAGATCGCGAGCGCCAGATATGAGACCGCTGCCCAGTCGAGCGTGGTGGTTGTGGCGGTCTAGCCGCGGCGCCGTAGTCGGACTCCGTCGCTCGCTGCGGTCGTCCAGTTGGGTCGGACGAGGCCGGTCTCGTAGGCGAGAACAACGAGCTGCGCGCGATGGCGGGCGCCGAGCTTGGCGAAGAGGCGTCCGACGTGAGTGCGCGCGGTCGCCGGGCTGAGGACGAGCCGATCGGCGATCTGCTCGTTTGTCAACCCCTCCGCCACGAGCACCAGCACTTCCCGCTCGCGATCGGTGAGGACCTCGAGCTCGCTGGTGTCACGCGGCTGTCGGGCATGGCCGGCGAATTCGGCGACCAGGCGGCGCGTCATGCTCGGAGAGATCAGTGAGTCACCGCGCGCCGCGGCACGGACCGCACTGACCAGCTCGCTGGGCTCGGCGTCCTTGACCAGGAAACCGATGGCGCCATC
>DATBYI010000250.1:0-8927 GCA_036513815.1 Solirubrobacteraceae bacterium | reverse complement strand
CGGAGGCGGAGCAGCGCCACGACGTCGGCGGTGCGCACGAACGGGTTCGCGACCACGCGGCCGTCTCGCAGCGACAGCGCGGCGACGGGCTCGCCGTCGAGAACGGCGAGGAGGATCTCGCCGCGCGGCGTGGGGGCATCGTCGAGCTGGGCCAAACGCCGGACGGCCGCGCCCTCGTCGTCGTGCGCGGCGCGGAGGACCAAGGTGGGTGGTTGTGTCTGGGTCATGTGACCGATGGTGCGCTAAGCCGGTGCCGGGCACATCAGGCAGATGGAGCGGGCTCGCGGCTCGCCTCCCTTAGTCGGCTGGCGCGCCTGCCTTAGGAGCAGGCGGTGTCGCTTGGGGGCTCAGCTCGTCGCGCTGAACGGCTGCGACGTGCCGAGGCCTGGGCTCAGCTCGTCGCGCTGAACGGCTGCGACGTGCCGATCACGCGACCGGCGGAGTTGACCGCCTGGACCTCGAATCGGCCGTTGCCCTCCGACACCGGGATCGCCGTCTCGAACCCGGATTTTGTGGCCGACGCCACCGTGGTCGTGGTCCCGGCGCTACTCACCTCGAGTACGCGCCAGCTCGCCACCTGGGTGGCGCCGTTCCAGCTCGCGTAGACGGTCGTCCGGCTGGCGGTCCGGCGCGCGGCTCCGGCGGGCGGGTAGAGCGGCAGGCCCACCCACGGCTCGACCATCGCGCGGTAGGAGATGTCGGAGCCGGGCAGGCGCGCATCGAGGAGCATCTGGCCCGATGAGCTGAACTCGGTGATGAAGGGCGCCGATCCCCAGCCGACGAACTCGTTGCCGTTGGACAGCGGCTCGACGCTGCCCATGTAGTCGGAGTCGAAGTTGGTCCCGTGGCTGTACTGCCCGACGAACGTCGCGGTGTGGGCGCTCGGGTTGAGCTTGAGCACGAGTCCGCGCGACGGGGCAGTTGGCGAGACGTAGGTCCCGCCGCCGGTGATCTGGCAGCAGTGGTCGTCGTACATCGTCACCAGCGTCGAGCCCGGATAGGCGACCACGTCGTGCTGCCACTCGAAGTCGGAGTTCGGGCCCATCTTGAAGCTCGAGTGCCGACCTCCGAGCGTCCACTCGATCGCCCCGCTCGCCATGTTGACCTTGTAGACCGCCCACGTGTTGCGCATCGACGCGACGAATGTCCCGTCGCCGGGAAGGTCGATCGAGTTGACGTGGTAGGCGTCCCACGGGAAGCCGTTGGTGGGTAGGGAGGCGCGCGAGTCGCTCAGCGGGATGTGGTCAAGCGCGTCCCAGCTGTAGACGAGCTTGCCGGTTTGAAGGTCGTACTCCTGCACGGCGGAGTCGGTCAGCGCGCCGTTGTAGGCGCCGCCGTAGCGGGACAGGTTCATGGGAATGTCCTTGTTGGCCGTCACCCACACGTCGTGGCCGCGGATCGCGATCTCGTGGAGGGTGAGGACCCACCCGTTGGTCGCCCTCAGGGTCGCGATCGTGCGGTAGTGCTGATCGACAATCACGTCCTCGCCGCTCTCGGTGGCGCCGGTGCTGGTGATCGTGCCCTGCCACCAGGCGAGGACAGGCTTTCCGTTATAGACCTGGAGGCTGAGGTCGCCGGCGACGACTTTCGTCGGTACCGGTCGGAACCACACCGGCTGGAGTCGGTTATCGAGGATCAGCGGCCCGCTCTGGCCCTCCATCGGTGGATGGTTCAGGTCGTAGAAGTTCGTCATGAAGATGTAACCCGGGGCCAGCTTGCTGGTGTTCGTGGGGATCGTGGGCCGGATCACCGGGGGTCGCAGCCCGGGCGCCGTGACGTACTGGTAGGTGTCGTTGGTGACGTAGGCACCGATTGGGGATCCGTGCGATCCGCCGACGGCGAAATCGAGCACGACGAAGGCCGCGATCACGCCCAGCACCGCGAACCCGATCGTGGGGATCCGGCGCGCCACCGCACCCGGCCCGGCCGGACTCTGCCCGGCCGGAGCCTGCGCGGCCTGAGCGGGGGCGGTGTGCGGCACGAGCGTCAGGGTGAGGAGCGCCGCGGCGGCGCACAGGCCGGCGGCGATGAAGTAACCGAGGCGGAACCCGTCCGTGAGGGACTGGAGCTCGCCGTGGCCGGCGCCGATCAGGTGGCTCGAACGCGAGGTGGCGAGCGTGATGAGGACTGCGATGCCGAGCCCGCCGCCGACCTGGCGGGAGGTGTTGACGAGCCCGGACGCGAGGCCGGCCTGGCCCTGCTTGGCGCTCTGCGTGGCGGCGATCGTCGAGGGCACGATCGACATCCCGATGCCAGCCGCGGTGAGCAGGCCGGGGACGACGACGTAGACGACCGAGCTGCCGCTCGCGGCGATCTTCGTGAACAGCAGCATGCCGGCGGTCATCATCATGAGGCCACCGCTCAGCACCGCCCGCACGCCGAACCGGCTCACTAGCTTTCCGGCGCTGCGCGCGACGACCATAATCATCAGCGCCATCGGGAGGAAGGCGAGGCCGGCGTGCAGCGGCGAGAGCCCGAGCACCTGCTGTAGATAGAGCGAGCTCAGGTACCACATCGGGAAGAGCGCAGCGCTGAACAGCAAGACGATCGTGTTGGCGACCTGGAGCGGCTTGGTCAGCTCCTTGAAGGGCACCAGTGGTCGTGACGCGAACTTCACCTCGATCACGCAGAAGCCGGCCAGGAGCGCGATGCCGCCCAGGATCGGGCCGAGCGCGAGGGCCGAATTCCAGTCGCGCAGCCCCGCCTCGACCACGCCGTAGACGAGCACCATCTGGCCCAGGGTCAGCGTCACGGCGCCCGCGATGTCGAAGCTCTGGTCGCTCGGCCCTCTTCGCCGGTCAGCCACCACCGCCCAGGCGACGACTGCGGTGGCGATCCCGATGGGGGGGTTGATGAGAAGGACCCAGCGCCAGCTGAGCTCCTGGGTGATGATTCCGCCGAACAGCGTCCCGGCGGCGCCGCCTGCGCCGTTCATCGCTGCCCACAGGCCGATCGCCCGGTGCAGCTGCGGACCGGGCGGGAAAGAGGAGGTGATGATCGCCAGTGAGGACGCCGCCATGAAGGCGCAGCTGAACCCCTGCACGCCCCGGGCCACGAGCAGCATCTGGCGGTTGACCGCCGCTCCGCCGACCAGCGACGTGATCGAGAACAGCAGCAGCGCGGCGACGAACACGCGGCGCTGCCCGAGCTGGTCGGCTGCCCGGCCTCCCAGCATGAGGAATCCGGCGAAGGTGATCGCGTAGGCGTCAACCACCCACTGGAGGTCGGCCGAGGTGAAATTAAGGCTCGACTGGATCGAGGGCAGCGCGACGTTGACGATGCTCAGGTCGAGGATGACCATGAACTGTGCGATGCAGCACACGGTCAGGATCAGCCCCGAACGCGAGCTCGGGACGAACCGGTTGCCGCCCTTGGCGGGCGTCGACGCGGGGCCCTCCGCGGGCGGCGGTTCGGCAGTCAGGGCCGCCGGGGCAGCCGCGCCGCCGGCACCGGCTAGGGCTTCCCCGCCTGCACCGTTGTCATCAGCATCCCGCGGGACGGACGAGGTTCCCGATCCCTCCATGAACGGTGGATACCTTAGCGGCCGCCCTGTCGGATCGACGTTCGGTGGGACGCCTACCGGAACAACCAGGGTTCCGACGTGTCTTGTACCCTGAAGACCGAGCCCTGGCAGCGAGAAGGAGCGGGATTTATGAAAAAACTGGTGCTGAGCACGATTGCGGTCGCCATCGCGGTGGCCGGCTGCGGCGGCACGTCCGCTTCCTCGACCAGCTCGACGTCGACCGCGGCGGCCGCCGCGACCACGACGAAGAGTTCCACGACGGCTACGACCGATCCCGCCACGAAACCCAAGAAAGTGGTGCATCACCACAAGGCGGCGAATAAGCCCAAGGCGACGACGACGTCGACGCATTCAGCGACGACCGCCGCGGCGCCGCCGGCGACCACGACCCACTCGTCCCCCGTCATCACCCCCTCGACGACCCCGGCGCCCGTCGTCGCGGCGCCCACGCCCAGCGGCGGCAGCACGAGCGGCAAGGCCAACGGGACCCCGCAGACCAACAACAACCAGGGCTACAGCCCCGGCCAGCAGGGCTACTAAGCCCTAGCCACCCCGGCTCGCGGCGTGCGGCGCTCGGGGGTCGCGACCGGCCCGCGGCGCTCGGGGGTTGGGAAGAAACCCCGTCTATATAGGGGTTTCTTCCCGAGGACCAGTCGTGACCCAGACGGCGGTGTCGTGCGGCACCTGAGCGTCGTCGGTTAGCGGGCCGCTGGCGATCAGCAGCGTGGCGTCCGACGGAAGCGTCACGCCGTCGGCGGACAGGTTCACGATGCACGCGAACCCTGGCTCGCGGGCGAAGGCGAGCGCGCCGGCCGGCGCTGACAGCCACGAGAACTCGCCCTCGCCGTCGCCAGCGGCGTCGGCCTCGCCGCCGCCGCCGTCGCCCTCGCCGTCGCCCTCCCCCTCGCCGTCGCCGTCCGCCCCGCCGAGCGCCGGGTGCTCGCGACGAAGCGCTAGCGCACGTCGGTAGAGCCCGAGCGTCGAGCCGGGGTCGGCCGCCTGGCGCTCGACGGTCAAATCGGACCATGCGGCGGGCTGGGGGAGCCAGGGCGGAGCGCTTGCGCCCGGCGGGCTGAAGCCGAACGGTGGCGCCGAGCCGGACCACGGGATCGGGACGCGGCAGCCGTCGCGGCCGCGCTCGGTGTGATCCGAGAGCTCCCAGCCGGGATCCCGGAGGACGTCGACGGGCAGGTCCTCGACCTCGGGCAGGCCGAGCTCCGCACCCTGGTAGACGTAGGCGCCGCCGGGGAGGGCGAGCATGAGCAGCACGGCGGCCCGCGCCCGGCGCAGCCCGAGCGCGAAGTCCGGCGGCAGGTCGACGAGGTCGCCGAGCGTGCGCAGCGGTCGCACGCCCTGGCGGCGCGCGTAACGGGAGACCTCCCGAATCGTGTCGTGGTTGGACAGGACCCAGGTCGGCGAGGCGCCGACGGCACTGTGGGTGCGAAGCGTCGTCTCGATCGACCGGCGGATCGACTCGGCCTGCCATGGCGCGAGCAGAAAGTCGAAGTTGAACGCGGTGTGGAGCTCGTCGGAGCGAACGTAGCGCGCGAGCCGTTCCGGGCTTTGCACCCAGGCCTCGGCCACGAACACCCGTGGGTCCTCGTACTCGTCGGCCAGGGCACGCCAAGCCCGGTAGATCTCGTGGACCTCGTCGCGGTCCCAGTGAGGATGCTCGACGGGCTCACCGGCGGGTGGGGGCCACCCGACCGTGCTCGCGTCGGGGAGGCCCTCGGCCTTGGCCAGACCGTGGGCCACGTCGATCCTGAAGCCGTCGATCCCGAGGTCGAACCAGAACCGCATGATCGCGGCGAACTCGTCGCGGACTTCAGAGTTCGTCCAGTCGAGATCGGACTGCTCGGGTGCGAACAGGTGCAGGTACCACTCGCCGGGTCGTCCGTCGGCGTCGGCGACGCGGGTCCAGGCCGAGCCCCCGAAGTTGCTCGTCCAGTTGTTCGGCGGCTCTGCGCCGGTGGGGCCGCATCCGGGGCGGAAGATGAAGCGGGCCCGCGCCGGTGAGCCCGGAGGTGCCTCGAGCGCCCGCCGGAACCAGGCGTGTTGATCGGAGACGTGGTTGGGGACGAGGTCGAGCAGCACGCGCAGTCCCGACGCGTGGGCCTCGTTCAGCATCGCCTGGGCCTCGGGCAGCGTGCCGAGGCTCGGATCGATCGCCCGGTAGTCGGCCACGTCGTAGCCGCCGTCGCGCAGCGGCGACGGGTACCAGGGATTGATCCAGATCGCGTCGACGCCGAGCTCGGCGAGGTAGGGCAGGCGGCGGCGCAGCCCGGCGACGTCGCCCACGCCGTCGCCGTCCGCGTCGGCGAAGCTGCGGATGTAGACCTGGTAGACGACCGCGCTCCGCCACCAGGGCCGGGGCGCCCGCGTCACGACGTGCGCGATTCCGGCGTGTGGCGCCACAGGGTGGAGCCGTCCGATGCCGTCTGAGACTCCACGGCTCCGGTGGCGGCGAGCCGTGCGAGCTCGGCCCGGAAGCTGGCGTACGGAATCAAGCCCAGGCGAGCGAGGGTCAGGTAGCCGACCCGGTCGTACAGCTCTGAGGTGCTCACCGGCTCTTCGGTCAGGGCGGCCATCAACGTCGAGTCACGCGACATGACGGCTACGGTAGCCGGGACGGTCGGCGGCGCCGCCGTCCCGAGCCTCACTTGCTTTCTTGCGTCGGCTCGAGCGGCAACGGCGAGGGCGGCTTGAGCTCCTCGAGGCGGAGCAGCGTCATGACTCGCGCTGCGCCGCCTCGGGTCGATAGGCGCGTGAGCACGCGCTGAAGCTGCGCGACCTCCCGGGCGACGATCAGCAGCATCGCGTCGGTCTCCCCGGTGACCCAGTCGGCCGAGATGACCTCCGGCATCTCGCGCAGGGCATCCCGGAAGCGTCGATGAGCGCCCTCGCCGTGGTTCTGGAGGGTCACGGCGACGTAGACCTGGAGCGGGAAGCCGGCGGCTGCGGCGTCGAGCCGGGCGGTCACGCCGCGGACGATGCCGGACTCCTTGAGACGGCGGACGCGGTGCAGCGTGGCGGCGGGGGAGAGGCCAACCAGGCGGGCGAGCTCCACGTTGGGCCGGTCCGCATCGGCCTGGAGCTCGCTCAGGAGGCTCACATCAATTAAATCAAGCGAAACGGCCATCTCACAAGATATTTGATCGTAATAGGGGCCAACTGTCAAATTTGACTGGAGTTTTTGGCGATCTGGACGATCCTCAGTGATGTGAAGACTCAGCACCGATCCGCTCTTATTTCCCTTGCCGCGGCCGGCACCCTGTGGGGACTGAACGTCCCGCTGACCAAGCTCGGGCTCGGCTGGCTCGGCCCGGCTTGGCTCACCGTGGGCCGCTTCGCCGTCGCGGCGCCAGTGCTGGCGCTGGTGGGCCGGCGTGGCCTGCGCGACGCGCTCACACCGCGAATGCTGGCCTCGGGTGCGCTCGGCTTCGGGGCGGTGATCCTGCTCCAGAACGTCGGCATCGAGCACACCAGCGTCAGCCACGCCGCCGTGGTCGTCGGGGCGATCCCGGTGCTCGTCGCGCTGATTGCCGCCGGGCTCGGCCAAGCCAGCGCGCGTCCGTTCACCTGGGCCGGCTACGGCGTCGCACTACTCGGCATCGCGTTCGTCGCGGGCTCGGGCGGCGGCGGGGCGACCACGCACGGCGATCTGCTGGTGCTGGGCTCCACGGTCCTGTCGGCCGGCTTCATCGTCATCCAGCCCCGCCTGCTGGCCGGACGCGACGCCGCGGCGGTCACCGCCGTGCAGTTCGCGGGCGGTGCACTCGTCGCCGTGCCGGTGGCGATCATCGGCGAGGGCCTGCCCCACGGCCCGGCCGGGCCGACCTCGGCGATCGCCATGGCGGCGCTCGCGCTCGCCGGTACCCCGCTGCCGTTCTGGCTGTTTGCCTGGGGCCAGGCGCGGGTGTCGGCCGACCTCGCCGGCGCCTTCCTGAACCTCGAGCCGGTCGTCGGTGCCGCCGCAGGCTGGCTCGCGCTGGGCGAGCCCGCGACCGGCGGGCAGATCATCGGAGCGCTCGCGGTGCTGGTTGGAATCGCGATGAGCACTGCGCCGGCGCTGGCGACCGGCGAAGACGAGCCGGTGCTGGCGCGGGTTCGCCGCATCGCCACGGCGCGCTTACGAACTTCGTAGCCTCTCAGCCGGGAAGGGTCACCCACAGCCGGGGAGCGAGCGCGAGCAGGACCTCCGGTTCGAGCTCGCGGACGGTCGTCGCGCCGGCGCGGCCCATGGTCATCGCGAGCTCGCGCCAGGCCTGGGCGACCGGGGCGACGCGCGCGGTCGGGCCCCAGCCCACGGCGGCGCGCAGCTCATCGGCCCGGGAGGCGGCGTCATCACGCGTGAGCTCGCCGAACGGGCGATTCGCGCCGCGGATGAACACCTCCTGCTCGAGCACCCGATCGAGTCCGGCTCCGGGCTCGCTCATGGCGTCCTCATCGCAGTTGTCCCCGGGGCCATCATCCGCGGGGCAGCCGCAGTCGTCGCCGCCGCAACCGCAGCCTGGCCGTAGCTGATCCCTCCGTCATTCACCGGGAGCCGTTCGGGCACCAGCACGCGCAGGCCGGTGCCGGCGAGGCCGGTGAGGACCGACTCGAGCAGCAGCCGGCTCTGGAAGACGCCGCCCGAAAGAACCACGACGTCGACGCCGTGCGCGGCGGCGAGACGCGCGCACGCCTCGACGGTGGCGTCGGCGATCGCATGGTGAAACCGGCGAGCGATCACGCCCGGGCTCCGGCCGCTCCGTACATCCGCGGCGACCGCGCGGATCGTTTCGCGCGGATCGATCACGAGCGGTTCCCCGCTCAGCGCGATCGGATAAGAGCCGCGCTCGGAGGTGTCACACGCGGCCTCGAGCTCGATCGCCGCCTGGCCCTCGTAGTTGACCTCCGAGCGGATTCCGGCCAGCGCGGCGACCGCGTCAAACAGACGGCCCATGCTCGTCGTCGCCGGCGATGACGTGCCCGTGATGGTCAGGCGGTGAACCTTCGCCCAGATGCGGGGGTCGACACGGCCGGCGAGCGACGGCGGAAGCCTCGGCTCGTCCTCGACGGCCGCCGACAGCCACGAGCACGCCATCCGCCAGGGCTGCTTGATCGCCCGCCCGCCGCCGGGCAGCGCGACGGGCAGCAGCGACCCGACGCGCTGGAACGAGCCCGCGTCGCCGAACAGCAGCTCGCCGCCCCAGACCGTCCCGTCGGGCCCGTACCCCGTTCCGTCGAAGATCGCGCCGACCGCGGGGCCGGGTTCACCGTGCTCGGCCAGGCAGGCCGCCAGGTGGGCGTGGTGGTGCTGCACGCCGACGAGTTCGACCCCGTCGAGCTCGAGCGCGTACTTCGTCGACAGGTACTCGGGGTGGAGGTCGTGGGCCACGACCTCGGGCTCGACCGCGAAGAG
>DATBYI010000249.1:0-4170 GCA_036513815.1 Solirubrobacteraceae bacterium | reverse complement strand
GTGTAGACGGGATAGCCGGGATCGGAGGCGAGCGCGACGTCCCCGGGGTCAAGGAAGGCGAGGTTGAGGTTGAAGATGCACTCCTTCGCACCGATCGCCGCCATCACCTCGGTCTCCGGGTCGAGCTCGACACCGAACCGGCGTGCATAGAACGCCGCCACCGCCTCGCGGAACTCCTGCCGGCCGCGGTTCGTCGGGTACTGGTGCGTGCTCGGATCGGCCACCGCGCGCTGCATCGCGGACACGACCTCGGGATACGTAGGCGTGTCCGGATCGCCGATCCCGAGGCTGATCACGTCCACCCCGGCGGCGCGCTTGGCTCGCACCTTGCGCTCGAGCTCGGCGAACATGTACGGCGGGATCAGGTCCAGGCGGCTACTGCGTCGCATGCAACTCCTTTAGGAAGGGCTCGGCGAGGGTGCCGCGGTAGACCGGCACGGCCCAGCCCGTCAGCTCGATTTCCAGCTCGCCGGCGATGTCCACGGTCAGCTCGCCGCCGTCGAGCACGACGGTGACGGGTGAGGGACCGCCGTCAAGCACGTAGGCGACGGCCGCTCCGGTGGCGCCGGTACCGCTCGCGGTCGTCTCCCCCACGCCTCGCTCGAAGATCCGGGCGCGGATTCGGGCCGGTTCGAGCTCGGCGAACCACGACACGTTGGTGCGGTTCGGAAACAGCGCGCTGTGCTCGATCTCGGGCCCGAACTGGTTCAGGTCCAAGGCCTCGAGTTCCGCCGCGCCGTCGACGCGGATCGCGCACTGGGGGTTGCCGACCTGCACATGGCGAAAGCGCCAGCTGCGACCGCCGGAGGTGAGTTCACCCCGCCCGTCCGGTCCGCCTGATGGGTAGCCCGGGCTCTCGAGCCGGGCGCGGCCCATGCCGACCGTGCACTCGGTGTCGGACAGGATCCGTGGGCGGATGTCGCCCGCGGCGGTCTCGATGGCGAACGAATCCGAGTTGGTCCAGCCGTGCCGGCGCAGGTAGAGCACGGCCTCGCGCGCTCCGTTCCCGGACAGCTCGGCCTCCGATCCGTCCGGGTTGAAGATGCGCAGCCGGGCGACGCGGCCGTCGTGTTCGGGTGCTGACAGGAGCAGGATCCCGTCGGCGGACACACCCGTGTGTGGGGCGCAGATGGCCTTGATTCGAGCCTCGGTGAGCTCGAACGGGAGGTTCGTCGCCTCCACGATCACGTAGTCGTTGCCGAGCGCCTGCCACTTCTCGAATTCCACGGGGCGGCAGTCTAGGGCGCTCGTCCTGAGGCGCCGTAGACCATCACCCAAGGCGCCGCCGTGAGGCCCCGCCGACCCCATCAAGACGTGTACCGTCGCGCCTTCATGGTGACGCGGCTGCACGCCTGGGCCTTGCGTAGCCCGTCGCTCCCGGTCTGGCTGCTCGGCGTGTTGGTGGTGCTATCGCTCGCGGCACGCTTGGCCTGGATCGACGAGCCGTGCAAGTCGCCGTGCCGTTCGTCCAACGATCACCTGCTGGTGTTCGACGAGGCCTACTACGTCAACGCCGCCCGCGTGATCGTGGGAATCCATCCCCCGACGGGGGCGCCCTACGCCAACGCGCCGCTCGGGGTTGACCCGAACTCCGAGCATCCCCAGCTCGTCAAGCTGCTTATCGCCGGCGGCATCGAGCTGTTCGGCGACGGGCCGTTCGCCTGGCGTCTGCCCAGTCTGGTTCTCGGCACGGTGGCGATCGTCGGCATGTTCGCGCTCGCCCTCGCCGCGGGCGGGAGCCGCTGGCTCGCCCTGGGCGCCGCGACGCTGATGGCGTGCGACAACCTGCTCCTCGTGCACGGGCGGATCGGCACGCTCGACGTGCCGGCGGTCGCGGCGATGATCTGGGCGGCGGCGCTCTACTTACGCCGCCGACCTTTGTGGGCAGGCGTCGTGCTCGGGATCGGCGCGTGCGCGAAGGAGGTGGCGCCGTACCTGCTGTTCGCGCTGCTGGCGCTCGAACTGATCGGCTGGCTGCGAACGCGGACCGACGTGGCCAAGCGGATCGTTCGACTCGGCGTATGCACGCTCGCCACCGCCGCGGCGTTCCTCGTCCTGCTCCAGGTAATGGGGTGGATCGCCGCGCCGTACAGCCCCCAGACCGGGAAGCTCGTGCCGAACGGCGCGATCGGGCACCTCGGGCACATCCTCAGCTACGCGGCCGGCCAGACGAGCCCGCACGGCCCCCGCGGGATCGCCTCCTATCCGTGGGACTGGCTCGTCGATTACCAGCCGATTACCTATCTGCAGATCAATCCTTCGCACCCGACCGCAGCGCTCAACCAGGTCGAGCCCGCGGTGCATTTCCTCGGGATGATCAGCCCCCCGATCCTGCTCCTCGGCGTGCCGGCCCTGTTCTGGGTCGCGTTCGGCCTGCTGCGCCGCCCGGTGCGCGACTCGCGCTGGGCTCCAAGCGAGGTGGGCGTCGTCGGGCTCGCCTGGTTCCTCGGGACATATCTCCCGTATGTGGCCGCCAGCCTGATCGAGAGCCGGACGAGCTACCTGTACTACATGGTGATCGTGATGCCCGGGATCTACCTCGCTACGGCCGATCTGGTCCGGTCGATCGGGCCGCGTCGCAAGCTCGTCCTAGCTTGGATGGGATGTGTGTTCGCGGCCCTCGTGGTCATGTACCCGTTCAGCCCGCTGCCGTTTTAGGGCGGCGGTTCAGCCGGCGGAGGTGAGCTGCACCGGGAGCGGCCCGTACCGGAGCAGGATCGCGATGTCCTTCGCGGCCGTCGTCGTGAAGCTGCCGCTCAGATCGACGCCGCCGTTGGCCGTCACGCCGTCGGGATACTGCTTGTAATCGATGTACGGGAGGGTGATCAGCCGGTTATCGATCGCGATCGCGAAGTGTTGGTCCAGCGTTTGGCCGAGGCCGCTGACGAGCGCGCCGCGTCGGGCGACGGCGGCAGTGAGCGCGTGGAAGGCATGCTCCCCGGTCTTGGTCAGGCCGATTTCAACCTGCGCAGCGTGCGCGTTCGCATCGGTCCCCGGCCGCGCAGATGAGATGTCGTAGCGCGTGAGCTCCGGTCGGGCCTCCAGCACGAAGAACTGATCGCCGCCGCCCGTAGCCTGGATCACGACGTAGCCCGGCGGCAGGTCCAGCTTGCGAGAAGCGAAGTACTCCACTGGCCTGGCGGGGTTCGAGCTGTGAGGAAGCCCCGCCGCGAGACGTAGGGCCTGGCGCAGCGACACGCTGCCCGCGCCGGCTTGGCCGGGCGCCAACCCCGCGCTTCCCTGACTGATCTTGAGGCCGGTCGGATCCTGGCCGGCGAGTTGGCTGGCCACCGTCTTGCCGTTCGGTGCGATGACGTCGGCCTCCCAGTCGTAGACCTCGAAGCTCCCGACCCCGGCCAGCGCGACGATCTGCGCGGCGGCTCCCTTGGCGCCGCTCGGGGCCTGGACCACGATCCGGTCGCCGGTGCGTCGCACGCTGGCGCCGGGGAGCGCCGCGGCCAATCGTTCCCGCAGGATATGGACCGTCTGATCGATGAGCGTGCCCACCGGGAGCCGCGGGTTGATCGGCGCGGCCGCGAACGAAAAGGTCTGGACATGGCTCTGGGGAGCCGCGGACGGCCGCGCGGTCTGGCCCCCCCGCGCGAGCAGGAACACGCCGACCACGATGACCACGACGAACACCGCGGCGGCGTAGCCGAGACGCCCGAACAGCGCCGGCATGCGCGCCGGCGGCGCAGCCCCGGGGTTCACCCGGTTCACGATCTGGCGCTCGACCCGGTCGAAGTAGTCGCTCATCGTTCGCGCTCCGAGAGTTGGTCTCGCAGCCGCGCCAGGCCGCGGCTCACGCTCTGGCGCGCCACGAGCTCCGAGCAGTTCAGCTTCCGGGCAATCTCGCCGTAGTCCTGGTCGTCAAGGACGCGCGAGCGGACCGCGTAGCGCTGGCGCTCCGGGAGCTGATCGACGAGGGACAGCGCAGGTTGTCCGGGCTCAGCCGCCAGCTCGTCCACGCGGGCGAGGTCGTCGTCGTCGAGCAGCTCGGGCTCGAAGCCAATCCGGCGCCGGGCGCGGTCCTCGACGCGGCCGTGGCGCCGACTCTCGCGGAGCTTGTTGCGGGCGATGCCGCTCACCCACGGCCGGGCCGACCCTGCCCCGCGCGCACGGAACCGGCTCGCGACGAGGAACACGGCGGCGAACACCTCGGCCGCGAGG
>DATBYI010000248.1:0-3971 GCA_036513815.1 Solirubrobacteraceae bacterium | reverse complement strand
AGCGTCTCCCGCGCGATCACGAGCCGCTGAATCTGCGCCGTGCCCTCGTACAGCTGGAGGATCTTGGCGTCACGCATCAGCTTCTCGACCTTGTACTCCTTGATGAAACCGTACCCGCCGAACACCTGGACCGCGTCAGTTGTCACTTCCATCGCGCTGTCCGCGGCGAAGCGCTTGGCGTGGGAGGACTCGATCGTGTTGCGCTTGCCCTGATCGAGCAGCGCCGCCGAGTGCCACGTGGCAAGGCGCGAGAGGTGCACCTTGGTCGCCATGTCGGCGACGATGAACTGGATCGCCTGGTGCATCGCGATCGGCACGCCGAACTGGACGCGCTCCTTGGAGTAGTCGATGGCAAATTCCATCGCCGCCCGCGCCACGCCGGTAGCCATGGCGGCCACGCCTGGACGCGTCCGGTCGAGCGTCATCATCGCGATCTTGAAGCCCTTGTTCTCCTCACCCACGAGGTGGTTGAGCGGGATCTCGACCTCGGGGAAGGTGATCGTCGCGGTGTTCGAGGCCCGCTGGCCCATCTTGTCCTCGTGCTTGTCGACGACCACGCCGGCGTCGCGCGGCACGATGAAGCACGAGATGCCCCGGTGGCCGGCCTCCTTGTCGGTCTTCGCGTAGACCGTGTACCAGTTCGCGTACTCGCCGTTGGTGATGAAGCACTTTGAGCCGTTGATGACCCACTTGTCGCCCTTGCGCGTGGCGGTGGTCTTCATCCCCGAGACGTCGGAGCCGGCGTCCGGCTCGGTCAGGCAGAACGAAGCCAGCAGCGGCGCCTCGGCCAGGCGGCCCAGGTAGTCCTTCTTGAGCTCGTCCGAGGCGGCCAGGGCGACCGGGGCGCTGGCCAGCCCGTTGCACGACAGCGAGGTCGTGATGCCCGAGCAGCCCCAGCTCAACTCCTCCTCGATGATGCATCCTTCCAGGAAGCTGAGACCCGGCCCACCGTATTCCTCGGGCAGATGGGTGTTCATGAGGCCCAGCTCCCAGGCCTTGTCGATGATCCCCTGGGGCCAGGTGCTGTCCTGGTCGTAGTCCCAGGCGACTGGGCGGATCTCCTTCTCAGCGAAGTCGTGCGCCATCTCGCGCATGCTCTTCTGCTCGTCGGTGAGCGTGAAATCAACCACGGTGGGTTCTCCTTGGAAGCGTAGATTGACTAGTCAGTCAATGCCCTCATGCTACCCCATCAACGGACGATTCCAACCCGATCTCACGACACCGCCGGCCCCACAAAGGGCCGATCTTGCGCCAGACTTGGATTCGATGCATTCGGCGTTCAACATCGTGATCTGGGCGGTCTGCATCCTGGCCGTCGTGATCGCGTTGGGCGCGCTCATCGCCAGCCGCAAGACATGGGAGGACTTCGGGAAGGGCCAGTTCGTGATGGACCGCGATGTCGAGCGGACCGTGGGCTCCGGCTCGCCGGGCGCCGCGATAGCCGAGCGCGACGCCGAGATCAGGCAGCTGCTCGAGGCCCGTAACGAGCGCCGGGCTCGGCGCGGTGAAGCGCCCATCGACATCGAACAGGAGTTCGCCCGGCTGACCGCGCCCGCCGTTGATCCCGAGCTGCGCGAGGAGATTCGCCAGCTCGTTGTCGCCCGCAACCACCGCCGCGAGCGGGCCGGCAAGCCGCCGCTCGACGTGGAGGCCGAGATCGAGCGGGAGATCTCAGCGCTCGGAGACCTCTGAGGCGCCGGCGGCCCACCCCACTTCGGTAATCTGACGCCCCGTGGCTGATATGCGTCGATTCGAGCTCGAGGAGCTCACCAACCGCCCGGGGACCTACTTCAATCCGCAGACCGAGGTCCTCCTCGTCGTCGACGATTCGCCGGAGCTCGACGCCGAGCTCTTCAACATGGAGGAGTTCGAGGGCGCCGACTGGGTTCAGATCTCCGACGAGGTTCCGGTCGACGAAGGCCGCCGCGACGAGCTGCTCGAGTCCTTCCAGAGCCGCCACGTCGGGGCCAACCTCGATGCCGACCCGGACGAAGACCCCGAGGAGTACGAAGAGGAGCTCGAGGAGCTCGGGCGCGAAGACTGAGGCGCCGCCGTCAGGCGCCGCCGACCCGTCTCAAAGGCGCCGCCGTCAGGCGCCGCCGACCCGTCTAATCAAGCGCGTTAGCCGCCGCTGCCGAGTAGCGTGGCGCACTTCTGCATCTTCGATACGTCGCCGGCAGCCTGCTGGATGCACTGGCTGTACTTCTGAACGTTGCTCGACGACCCGGTCGTGCTGCTCCCACCGGTGCTCCCGCTGGCGCCACCGCTCGACCCGCCGGTGATCAGTCCGCCCGCCGCGCCCTCGAGCTGCTGGACGAACGCGCTGACCTTGGCCTGGAACTGCGTGAACGGCTGGACACTCGTCGGCGCGGTGATCGTCTGCGGCTGGTTCAGGTCGGAATACTGCATGGTCAGGTTGAAGTCGGCCGAGGTCACACCCCCGAGCTCGGAGGATGCCTTGCCGGTGACCGGCAGGGTGAGCGTGATCGTCAAGCGGCGGATCGTGTGGTCGCTGTTCCCGGTCCACACGTCGACGCTCGGGTTCTTGATCGCGGCGGCAATCTTCTGCTGGTCGGCCGAGGGAATCCCCGACTTCAGCGCGGTGGCTCCGGAGACGCCGAGCGACGACGCGCGCTCGAGCACGGTGTTCAGATCGCTCAGCAGCGCCGGCACGTTGACGCCCGCGTGGATGTGAGTGGTCTGCGTCCCGCCCACGTTCTCGGTGCCGATGATGGTGGGATCGGTCAGCCAGTGCAGCGGCTGGATGCCGAGCTTGGACAGCGAGCCGGAGCTGGAGCTCGAGCTCGAGGCGCCGGAGGAGGCGATTTGCGCGAAGCTCGACTCGAGCTTCTGGAAGGTCGCCTGTGGCATTTGATAGCTCGTGCCTTGGAGGGTCACGTACCCGCTCGTGCCGGTCGAGAGGATGCCCAGGGCCACGCTGTGGCCGAGTGCGCCCGCGGTCACCGTGAAGTTGGATTCGGGCAGCTTGCCGGAGCCCCGTGTCTGGAACGGACCGCCGAAGCTGAGCGTGATCGGACCGTTGAGCGTGGTCGACCCGGCGGGGTCGATGGTCAGGCTCAGATTGAGCTTCCCGCTCGAGACCTTGTGGCTACCGCTGAACGTCTGGCGCAGAAGCGTATTGGGGTTCCCCGAGCTCCCGCTGCCGCTGCTGCCGCACGCGGCCACGACAAGCACGATGACGAGCATCAGCACTGTGCTGATCGCGGTTCGTCGGCGGTGCATCACGGTGGCCCCCTCCTAATCAACGACGGAATGGCCAGGCCGAATCTAGCATCCGGCCTTCGCCCGGGCGCCGGTTCGCGCCAGGTCACTACCGCCTAGACTCGCCCGATCGTGGCCCCACGAACGATCCTCTACACGGGCAAGGGCGGAGTCGGGAAGACGTCCGTCGCGGCGTGCACCGCGCGCGCTTGTGCGGATTCGGGCCTGCGCACGCTGATCATCTCGACCGACCCGGCCCACAGCCTGTCGGAATCGCTCGGCGCCACGCTGGGGGCGGAGCCGTCCGCCGTCGACGAGCGGCTTTGGGGGCAGGAGGTGAACGCGCAGGAGGAGATGGAGCGCCACTGGTCCGGAGTGCAGGAGTGGCTCGGGGAGATGTTCATCGAGCGCGGCGTGGACCGGATCTCGGCCCAGGAGCTGACCGTCCCCCCCGGGATGGACGAGCTGTTCTCGCTGCTGCGCCTCCAGGCCGCCCACGAGTCCCCCGAGTGGGACGCCATCATCGTTGACTGCGCGCCCACCGGCGAGACACTCCGGCTGCTCTCGTTTCCCGACGTCGCGCGGTGGTGGATCGAGAAGGTGTTCCCACTCGAGCGCCAGATCCTCGCCGCGGCGCGCCCCCTGGCGCGCTCGCTACTCGACATTCAACTCCCCAGCTCGGCGGTGTTCGAAGACATCCAGCGCCTCTCGCGGAACCTGATCGCGATGAACGAGATCCTCCGCGACCG
>DATBYI010000247.1:0-8135 GCA_036513815.1 Solirubrobacteraceae bacterium | reverse complement strand
ACGAGCACCTCGGAGGAGAAACCGGCGATCCGGCGGGGCTTCAGGTTGACCACGCAGACGACGAGACTGCCCTCGAGCGCCTCGCGCGGATAGTGCGTGATCTGGGCCGACGAGCGCTTGATCCCGAGCTCGGGGCCGAAGTCGACGGCCAGCTTCCAGGCGGGGACGCGCGCCTCGGGGAACTCCTCAACTGAGACGACGCGGCCGACGCGCATGTCGACTGCGTCGAAGGCACCGATGTCGATCACGTGCCGCCCCTGTTTATGGCTTCGTCGGCTGTTGCCGCCTCAGGGGGCGGCGCCGCCCGACGGTGCCGGCTGGGTCGCGCCCGAGCTGCCGGCGGAATCGGTGGCGCACGGCGAATCGCTCGACGCGGCGGGCGGTGGCGTGGTCGACGTGGCCGGGGTTGTGCTCGTGGTCGGGGTGGTCGTCGTAGTCGGGTCCGTCGTCGCGCCCGGAGTGGTCGAGGTCGGCGTGGTCGACGTCGAGGTGGTGTCCGTCGAGGTGGTGCTCGGATCCGAGCTCGCGGCCGGGGTCGTCGTCGACGACGTCGTGGCCGGGCTCGTGGCCGTGTCGCTCGTGTCGGTGCAGGTGGCTACCGGCGTCGTCGTGGCGGTCGGGGTCGTCGTGGTGGCGGGGAGCACCGTCGCGGCCGTCTGGGTCTGGGTGCGGCCCGGCAGCGCCTTGGTCTTGGTGGTGGACTTCGTGCCGGGCTTGGTGTCGGTCGTCGCGGTGTGCTTGAGCGGCTTGACGAGAGCCTTGTGCGCCGACGCGGGGGAGTTGGTCTTGGCCGCCTTGTGCGAGTGGGTCGCCGGGTGGTGCTGGGTCACGATCAGGTGGGTGGGCGGTGTCGACGCCGGGGTCGACGCGACCGTCTGCGGGGTCGAGACGTCGGCGACCGCAGCCGAGGCGGCGTGGTGATGGACCTTGGCCGGAGCCGAGTGGTCGACCTCGACCGCGCCGGCGGTGACGAGCGCCGCGGCGGCCAGCCCGGCCGCCGCCTTGGTGGCGATGGCCCCGACGCTCGCCGACAGGAAACCGGTGGAGGCCGAGCCCATCACCGCGGAGGCCCCGGCGGCGGCGGTCGAGCCGACCGCGGCGGCCTGCCCGGCGGCGCTCGCACCCGACGCGCTCGAGCCCGCGCCGGCCGAATGGCCGACGTGCAGGATGGCGAGCTTGCGCAGCAGCAGCAACGGACCGAGGCCGATCGGAAGCAGCGCGGTCAGCGCCTTGCTCGTGTCGTTGAGCTGGGACTTGAAGATCGAGCAGCGGTCGCACGTGCGCAGGTGCCGGCGCACGAGCGCTCCGGGCCGGCGCCGCAGGCCCTCGGCGACCTCGCCCAGTTCCACGCGCACGTCGTCGCACGTGAGCATCCGCGCCTCGGCGGCCTCGGCGAGGGACACCCGAGCCCGAACCAGCAGCGACTTGACGCTCGGCACCGTCGTCTCCATCGCCTCGGCGATCTGCTCGTAGGAGAGGGCGTCCATCTCGCGGAGCACGAGCGCGGTCCGCTGCGTCTCCGGAAGGTTCTGGATGTCGCCGACGAGCTGGCGGAACTCCTCGCGCTCGTGGACCTTGTCGGCGGTCGTCGAGCCGTGCTCGGACAGGTGGATGTCCATCGAGTCGACGCCGACGGCCTGGATCCGGCGCAGGTGGTTGAGGCTCCGGTTGCGGGCGATGCGGTACAGCCACGGCCGCACGTTGATCGGGCGGTCGTCGTCCAGGATCGCGTTGAAGGCGGCCGAGAAGACCTCCTGGAGGACGTCTTCGGCGTCCTCGCGCGAACCGAGCAGGTGCCGGCAGAAGGCCAGCAGACGCGCGTGATAGCGCGAGACGAGCACCTCGAACGCGGCCGTGCTCCCGCGGCGGATCAGCGAGACGAGGCGTTCGTCGGACTGCAGCCTGAGCAGCGGCGAACGCGCATGGAGGCCGATCCCTCCCGAGTATCTAAGCGCGGAGACTTCCACAGAAGCTGGCGTAAAACGGCTAGCTAGGTCCGGCCGTCGGTGGCACTGACACCGTAGCAGCGCCTTAGTTGCGGTTCTGCAAGATCGCGCCACCGACAATCGGCACGGATACCCGGGGAGGGACTCGAACCCTCATGCCGCTGGGGCAGTCGCTCTTAAGGCGACCGTGTCTGACCAATTCCACCACCCGGGCGTTCGCTGAGAACGCTAGCGAGTGGCGGGGCGGTGGCGGGAGGCGCCTCCGGGGTGATGGCGCGAGGCGGTTCCGGGGCGGTGGCGGAGCGGTCCTGGAGCGGTGGCGGGAGGCGGCTCCGGGGCGGTGGCCGGAGCGGTTCCCGGGCGGTGGCGCCACCGTGGCGCGGGGGCGGTGGCGCGACGGAGGCGGGTGGCGGTCCCGGGGCGGTGGCGGCCGGACCTGCATAGCTCGACACAGGGCCCGCCTCCCGCCGGGCGTGTCGACCTACGCATGCCCCACATGCCTAAGTCGTCACGCCCTTGGTAGGGCGGCTGGCGTGACGGGTTACGCAGGTTCCAGTCGCCTTGTCGGCTCGTACGCAAACCGTTTGCGTACGGCCCCCGTACGGCCCACGTGCGTGGCCCGTACGGGACATAACGCGCCCGCGAACGCGCCCGCGCGTGCCCGGAACGCGAGGGTGCGAAACCGCCCGAAAACTCGGCATTTTGCGCCCCCTCGCCAAGGCCCTTCGGCGCGTCGGTTCAAAATTGACAGTCGCTCAAAGGCCTTGCTAGGTTCGCCACTAGGTCCACGTCCGGGAAGCCAGGTCCCGGCGGGAGGAGCCCCGATTTGGCAGGGATCGAGCGGTGCGAAATTCAACCGTGATCGGCAGGGTGGTCGCCGTGGCCGCGATCGGGATCGCGGTCGTGGTCGTTGCCGTGATCCTGCTCTCGGGCGGGTCGAGCTACCAGGTCAAGGCGATGTTCTCCGACGCCAGCCAGCTCGTCACCGGCGACCAGGTTGAGGTGGCCGGCAACAGCATCGGATCGGTGTCGAACATCGCGCTGACGCCGAACGGCCAGGCGCAGCTGACGCTCAGCATCAACAACTCCTCCTACACCCCATTGCGCCAGGGAACCGAGGCGACGGTTCGGCTGACCTCCCTATCGGGCATCGCCAACCGCTACGTCGATCTGCGGCTGGGGACGGCGAACGAGCCGAAGATCCCCTCGGGTGGCGTCATCCCCATCCAGGACACGACCAGCGCGGTCGACCTGGACGAGCTGTTCAACACGCTCAACCCGCCGACCTTGAAGGGCGTTCAGAACCTGATCCAGGGGACGGCCTCGCAGTTCGCCGGCAAGGGCGCCGAGGCGCAGGCGGCCTGGCAGTACCTGAACCCCGCCGTCGCCGCCAGCAGCACCCTCTTCCAGGAGCTCGACCGGCACAACGGTGGCGACTTCACGAGCTTCGTCACCCAGTCGAGCAAGCTGCTCGGGACGATCGCGACGCGCCAGTCGGACCTCTCCGCGCTGGTCAAGAACCTCGGCACCACGACCGAAGCGCTCGCATCGCAGAAGACCGCGCTCGGCCAGGCCATCCAGGAGCTGCCCGGGTTCATGGCGCTCGCCGACACGACCTTCGTCAACCTGCGCAACTCGCTCGACGCGCTGACCCCGCTCGTCAACGCGACCAAGCCGGTGGCGCCGAAGCTCCAGCAGTTCGTGACCCAGCTCCGGCCGCTGGCGCAGAACGCCGTTCCTACGGTCAGGAACCTCGCGAGCCTCATCTGCTCGAGAGGGGCGAAGCCGTGCTCGCAGAGCGTCCCCGGCCAGAACGATCTGCTCCAGCTGCTCGAGCTCAGCGTGAAGCTGGCGGATCAGACCTGCGGCACGACCGGGTCGACGAGCAGTTGCGGCGGAACCCTCCAGGCCGACGGCGCGCAGCGGCTCGGCGCCTTCCCCGAGTCGACCCAGGCGCTCAACAATTCGACCCCTGAGCTCGCCACCGCGCGGCCCTACGCCGTCGATCTGACCGGCTGGTTCGAGGGGTTCAGCCACCCGGGCGGTACCGACGTGAACGGCAACTTCAGCCGGGTGGCGCCGGTCGTGGGCGTCGGCTCGATCGAGAACGGCACGCTCAACCTGCTCCCGTCGTTCCTCGATCCGGTGCTGCGCCAGGTGCTCGCGTTCGGCGGCAGCGGCACGTCGCCGACCGGCGGCAGCACCCCGACCCAGGGGCTCCTGACCACCGGCCAGGGAGACCGCTGCCCGGGCTCGATGGAGCGCGGCTCGGTCTACTACCCCGAGGCCGGCTATCCGTGTAACCCCAACGAGGTCCCGAGCGGGAACTGATGAGGCGGGTCCTCACCACTGGCGCCTTCGGGCTCATCGTCGTCGCGTTCGTGGTCATCGCCGTCGCCGCCTCGAGCGGTCCGAGCGATCCGACCTACAAGCTCGAGTTCGACAACGCGTTCGGGCTCGTCAACGGCGCGCCGTTCAAGGTGGCCGGCGTCCCGGCGGGGAGCATCAGCTCGATCGGCCTCTGCTACGAGGACAAGAGCGCGCACTGCTCGAACAAGCTGGACGCGCTCGTCACCGTGCAGGTGAGCACCAAGGGCTTCGGCGCGTTCCGCTCCGACGCGTCCTGCCAGTCCCGCCCGCAGTCGTTGATCGGCGAGTACTTCGTCGACTGCGAGCCCGGCCAGTACGGCAAAGCACTACCGAACGGCGCCACGCTCACCGCCTCGCACACGTTCTCGACGATTCCCGCCGACCTGCTCGCGGACATCATGCAGATGCCGCAGCGCGAGCGTCTGACGCTGATCATCAACGAGCTCGGCGCTGCGGTGGCGGCGCGATCGACCGATCTCCAGACCGCGCTGCAGCGCGCGGTGCCGGCGATCGACGAGACCGACAACCTCCTCAACCTGCTGGCGAACGACTCCCAGACGCTGAAGGCGCTGACCGCCAACTCCAACACCGTCGTCACCGCACTCGCCAACAACTCGAAGCTCGTCCAGGACTTCATCGTCGAGGCCGACAAGGCGGCGACCGACACCGCCACTCAGACCTCGAACCTCAAGGTCAGCCTCCAGCGCCTCCCGGGCCTGCTCGAGCAGCTTCAGCCGGCGATGGCCAAGCTCGGCACCGCGGCGACCGCCAACACGCCCGTCCTCCAGAACCTCAACGCCTCCTCGGGGCAGCTGAAGACCCTGTTCACCAACCTCGCGTCGTGCTCCTCGCCGCACACCGGGAACCAGTGCGGCTTCGCCAACGCGTCCCTCCCCGCCCTCCAATCGCTCGGGCAGGCGTCGATCACCGGCAAGCAGGCGGTGCAGGCGGCGGCGCCGACCGTCTCGCTGCTCAACGAGTTCTCGAAGCCCACGCCCGAGCTCGCCCAGAACCTGTCGATCGTGCTCGCCGACCTCGACACCCAGAACCGAGCGGTCGAGCCCGACCCGCGCAGTCCTGGCGGCAAGGGGTTCAGCGGCCTCGAGGCCCTGCTCCAGTACGCGTTCAACCAGTCGCAGACGGTCAACACGTTCAGCTCGTTCGGGCACATGCTCGCCGTCGACGCGTTCGCCAACACCACGTGCACGCCGTACGCGTCGCCGGGCACCGCCGCGGCGATGCTCAAGCAGTACGGCGCGGCGTACCGGCAGTGCTACTCGTGGTACGGGCCGAACCAGCCGGGCGTGAACGAGACCGATCCGTCCGACCCGAACGGCTGTGTCCCCGACCCGGGTGGCTCTCCTCCGGGTGAGCCCGGCCCGAAGACCACGGCCGCCGCCTGCCCCGCGTCGATGCTCACGATGAATCCGCCGAAGGCGAACGCCAAGGCCAACTCCAAGACGTCCACGAGCGGCTCTGGGACCTCGAGTGGCAGCTCGGGGTTGCCCATACCCGGCGTCAAGACGCCCGGTGGGAGCAATCCGCTCAAGGGCGTGCTCGGGCAGGTCACCTCGGGGCTCGGCGCCGCCACCAGCACGACACCGATCACTCCGACCGTCCCAAGCGTCACCGCGCCCACGTCGCCGGCGAACAGCAGCGCCCCGAGCGGAACGCCCTCCGCGCAGCAGGCGCAGACGCTCCTCAACTACCTCCTGGCCCCATGAGACGCAAGCAGCAATCAGCCTTCGCGAACCCGGTCCTGATCGGCGCCGTGACCGTGCTCGTGACCCTCGTCGCGGTGTTCCTGGCCTACAACGCGAACGAGGGGCTGCCGTTCGTGCCCACCCGCGAGCTGAAGGTCGACATCGCCAACGGGTCGGAGCTCGTCGACGGCAACGACGTGCGCGAGGGCGGCTATCTGATCGGGCTCGTGTCGAGCATGACGCCGGTGACGATGCAGAACGGCCAGACCGGCGCGCAGCTCACGCTGAAGATCAACAAGGCGTACGGCAACGTGCCGATCGACTCGACGATCTCGATCGAGCCGCGCTCCGTGCTCGGCCTCAAGTACCTCGACCTGCACAAGGGCACCTCGACGCACGACTTCGCCGACGGGGCCACCCTGCCGGAGGCGCAGACCAACATCCCGGTCCAGTTCGACGACGTGTTCAAGATGTTCAACACGCCGACGCGCAACGCGGTTCAGCAGAACCTGGTCGGCTTCGGGGACGCGCTGGCCTCGCGCGGGTCATCGCTTAACGACACGATCGCGAGCCTGCCGGCGCTGTTCGGGTACCTCGAGCCGGTCGCCCGCTATCTGTCCGCCCCGAGCACCGAGCTCACCCGCTTCGTCGGCAACCTCAACGAGTTCATGGGCGCGGTGGCGCCGGTGGCGCAGATCAACGCGGAGCTGTTCGGGAAGATGGCGACGACGTTCGGGGCGATCGACCGCAACCCGCCCGATCTGAAGGCAACGATCGCCGAGTCGCCGGCCACCGAGCAGGTCTCGACGCAATCGCTGATCGACCAGCAGCCCCTGCTCGTCGACCTGACCACGTTCGGGCAGGCCATGACCCCGGCGACGCAGTCGCTGAAGGCCGCGCTGCCCATCCTCAACCCGGCCCTCGAGCAGGGCACCCAGGTCCTCGGGCGCACGCCGCCGCTCAACGCCCGCCTCCAGCAGACGATGGACTCGCTGCGCACGCTGGCCCAGGCGCCCGGAACCAACGTCGCTCTCAACGCGCTCGTCGACACGGTTCAGACGCTCAACCCGATGGTCAAGTACCTGGGCCCGTACCAGACCGTATGCGACGACTGGAACTACTGGTGGACGTACATCGCCGACCACTTCTCCGAGGCGACCGCGTTCGGGTACGCCGAGCGCGTGCTCTTGATGCAGTCCAACCCCGCGCAGTCCAACAACGTCTCCGACCAGGGCGCCGTCGACCCGGTCAACGGCGGCGGCTTCGACTCGCCGCTGGGAGGCAACGAGTTCGCGCACGGCCAGACCTACGGCGCCGCGATCGACAACCAGGGCAACGCCGACTGCGAGACCGGGCAGCGCGGCTACCCGCTGAAGCTCAACGCGCTCGATCCGCAGGGACGCAACCTCGCCAGCGATTCGCACACGCCGGGCGACCAGGGGCCGACGTACGCCGGCCGCACGCACGTACCGACCGGTGAGACGTTCAGCCGTGCGCCGACGACCGGGCCGCAGCTGCCCAGCACCCCGGGGAACAACTGATGCTCGGGCGACTCAAGCGACGCGGACGCAGGGCTGGAATCAGCACCTTCAAGGCGGGGCTGATCGCCTTGATCGCGCTCGTCGTGTTCGTGTACCTCGGCTTCACCAAGTTCGCCAACCCGTTCGCGACCCCGTACACGGTCCATGCCGTGTTCGCCAATGCGAATGGCTTGTTGCCCGGATCGCCCGTGCGGATCGCCGGCGTCAACGTCGGCCAGGTGACGGGGGTCGGGGCGGTGCCCGGCTGCAAGACGGGCGGTTCGATCGAGACCTCCGACGGCGGAACCAGCAGCCAACAGTGCTCCGCCGCCGACGTGACGATGACGATCTCGGGCAACGGGCTGCCGATCCACAAGGACGCCACCTTCGCGATCCGGCCGCGCATCTTCCTCGAAGGCAACTTCTTCGTCGACGTCAGCCCGGGCACGCCCGAAGCGCCGACCGCGCCGAGCAGCTGGACGTTCCCGATCCAGCAGGGGACCGAGCCGGTGCAGTTCGACCAGGTGATCACGTCGCTGCAGGCGCCCACGCGCGCGAACCTGCAGACGCTGCTCCAGCAGTTCGGGACCGCGCTC
>DATBYI010000246.1:0-4746 GCA_036513815.1 Solirubrobacteraceae bacterium | reverse complement strand
ATTAGTTAGCGCGATACAGCGCGCAGGATGCGCCGTGCTGTCGCGGGAAACCGGGGCAGGTCCATCCCGGCGGTGACGCTCTCGACGCCTCTGTCTCGGGGGTTGCGCCCGCGGGACTGTGTGCCGTTGGCTGCCAGTGGTTGACCGGCAACGCCCTCTTGGCTGCGGCGCGTCGCCGGTCGCTTACTACTGGCCTGCCACGGCGCGTCGCCGCACGGCTAGGCCTGGCAGCTGCCCCCCAGGCACGTGTCGACCGGGAACCGGCGGCGCTTGCTCGGATTCGGCTAACCCTCGCTGATGCTTGGGACGAATCTGAGGAGCGGTCGCGACGGCGAGGAGCAGACTGCCGTTCGGCCAAGATTGCGACAGCGGACTCGCCGGGCCGCTTGCCGGCCCACGACCGGCCGGCTAACGCCGGCCGAGGTCGCAGTGCTCCTCCGCAGTGCTTGCTTACCCGTCAATGCTCGGCGACTTGCAAACGATCGGCCCGCTTGGCGTTGTGCTCCATTCGTGGGAGAGCATCAGCCGCGGCGCCGGCGAGGATCTCTTGTGCAACGGACGATTTCCACCAGTGGCCCCGCGTCGTGCCCGCGCGGCTGTCCGTTCGAGAGGCAGAGCGGAAGCCGACCATGGCCCGACCGCGGTGCTAGCTCATCGCCTTTCGTCGGACATCTGCAAACGAACGGGCCGCTTCCGTTAAGGACGATTTCCACAAGTCAACCCGGAGCACTGGACCGTCGTGCCGCTCTGCCTGTGCGAGCGGCAGCCGCGGCCCATCTCAGCTGGCTTGAACGAGACTGTCGGTTGGCCGGCAAAGCAGGCGACAGGCATGACGTAATCGTCGCCCTCGACACTCTCGCTTGGGACGAGACGCGAGTGCGCGCCAACGCCGAAACGCGGGCTTCTGCAGCCTCGGGACGATGCGGAAGCTGGCTGCGCCAAAGGCCTCCCTTCGTTCGGCTACGGTCATGGCGGCCCTCCGAAGCGCGGACCCGAGTCGCGCGGAGAGGAGCTCGCGCTGCTACCGGACGCGCCGGAGTGTGGCCCTCGACTCGGAGGTCAGAGGTACAGGTCGAGCAGCTCAGGGTCGTCAGGGTCGACCGGGTGGACACCCCAGCCGCTCCCGCCAGCAGCCGCCACGGCGGGCACGGCCGCTGAAAGGCGCGGTCGCGATCGTCGCGCGACGCCGCTCGAGTTCGCCCTGCACGTCATCGGGCGCGTGCAGCTCGTATCGTCTCGGGCGAGGTCGCCCCTCGTGGACCCGCGATGCCTCGCGGCCGGAGGGCGTCCGGCAGAACTCGCCCGGGCTCGCCTTGCGCCTCGGGCATGGCCGTGCTCGCCAGTCGTGTGCGACGTGGAGCGCCGACGGATTCGCTGTTGCCCGAAAGCACCACGGCAGTCGGCATCTCGCGCCCGGGGCCGCGCGAAATGTCGGGCATCAGTCCTCGAACTACAAAGCGCGGTCGCTCACCGCGCCCTCCGCGCGGATCAGAGCGCCGACGACGTAACGCAGCTCCGCTCAGTCGGCATCGGGCGGACCTGGAGGTCCGCCGACGATCAGTCAGGTCAGACCAAGGTCAGGCCTGGAAATGCGGCGATGTAACGGCACTGGTTTTCCGTCCACATTCCGTCCACCAGTTTCACCTCAGCCGGATTCCGGCCGCCACGGCCGTTCACTCAGACTTCCGGGCGATTTGCAGGCACTTCGTGCCCGCGGGTGAGCGTCCGTGAACGCTCGGAACACCCCCGTCCTTCCATGGTAAGGAAGGGGTCGTCGGTTCGAGTCCGACAGAGGGCTTTCGGCGAGATTTGCAGGGATTTCTCATGGGGCTGAGGCGTCCGTCGAATTAGGTAGCGCGTCCACTCCGCGTCCACTGGATTGACGCGGACTCCGCATCGTGTCTTCCGCCTAACTAAGCCGCTGCGTGGGCGCTTGCCTGTGACGGCGGTTGCAGCTCTTCCTGCAGCCTCTTGGTGTCCTCGTCAGAGAGCGACGTCTTGATCACGGTTCCGCCGTAACCTTGGACCGCCGCGATCGCCTGGTCCTCGTTCGTCGGCTCGATGACCATGAACAGCGCCGATGTGCCCGGCGTCAGGTACGCGCGTACCTGTTCCTGGAACGCCTTGTCGATCCCGTTCTCACCGAGGTGTCCGAACAGCGCCCCCAAGCCTGCGCCCAGCGCCAAACCCGCGACAGGGATGAAGAACAGCAGTCCGAACAGCAGACCCCAGAACCCGCCCCAGGCCGTACGCATCCCGGTCCCACCACCGTCGTGGATGGTGTGCACGTGGTACTTCCCCTTCTCATCATCACGAGTGATGACCGCGACCTGGTCGTGCTGGATCACATCCAGCTTCGACAGGGCCGCTGCCGCGAACTCTGCCGTGCCCTGCTCGGGATAGCCGATTGCGATAAGTGTTGCCATGAACCGCACCCTCTGATGGTTGTTCCTGTGTAGCCCAGGACCGCGCGTGCCGCCGGTTAGGACTGTGCGTGTCCGTCACGCTGCCCCAGCTTCACGGCGATCGGGCGAGCCGCCATCACCCCAATCGGATGACTAGCCGCCGTTCCAGCGGCGCCCTGAGCGGGTGGCAAGATGATCACCCGATCCGGGTGATGCTCTGCCAGCGGGGGTGGGTGAGGGTGGAACCGCGGTACTGCGGTCCGCGATCTTCTTCCTTCGGCAGACATGTGAGGCTGGCGCGATGAGCGAGCGATTCAAGGGCGTTATCAATGTCGACATTCGTGATTCGGTGCCGGATTGGGCTCCGTTCGAGGCGCCGAAGGCTCCCGATGGATCGCCGAACGTTCTGTACATCGTGCTTGACGACGTCGGGTTCTCGGTGATGAGGAGCTACGGCGGGCCGGTCGAGACGCCGAACATCGATCGGATCGTCGCGGAAGGGGTGCGCTACACCCAGATGCACACGACGGCGTTGTGCTCGCCGACGCGCTCGTGCCTGCTGACGGGGCGCAATCACACGCGCAACAGTATGGCCTGCATCACCGAGTGTGCGATTGGCTTTCCGAACGCGAGCGGGGTGATCCCGCCGGAGAACGGGCAGATCCAGGAGATCCTCGGGGAGGCGGGCTGGAACACGTACATGATCGGGAAGTGGCACCTGTGTCCGGAGTCGGAGATGAACCTGGCGTCCACGCGCCGGAACTGGCCGGCCGGCCGCGGGTTTGAGCGCTCCTACGGATTCCTCGGCGCGGAGACGAACCAGTGGTATCCGGACCTCGTCTACGACAGCCATCCTGTCGATCCACCACGCTTGCCGGACGAGGGTTATCACCTGACCGAGGACCTGACCGACAAGGCACTGGAGTTCATCAAGGACGCGAAGGTGGTCGCGCCCGAGAAGCCGTTCTTCCTTTACTACGCGCCGGGCGCGTGCCACGCTCCGCATCACGCTCCGAAGGAGTGGATCGCCAAGTTCAAAGGGCAGTTCGACATGGGATATGAGGCGATCCGCGAGCAGACGCTCGCCCGTCAGAAGGAGCTGGGGATCGTCCCGCCGGACACCGAGCTGCCGCCGATCAACCCGATCGCCGACCAGACCGGACCGGACGGGCAGCCTTTCCCGCCGCTTGACGTGACACGACCGTGGGACTCGTTGACAGCCGAGGAGCAACAGCTGTTCTGTCGGATGGCGGAGGTGTATGCCGGATTTCTGGCGCACGCCGATGATCAGATCGGGCGGCTGTTGGACTATCTGGAGGAGACCGAGCAGCGCGAGAACACGCTGATTCTGTTGATCTCCGACAACGGCGCGAGCGGCGAGGGCGGCCCGAACGGGTCGGTCAACGAGAACAACATCGCGAACGGAATCCCGGACTCGATGGAAGAGAACCTCGCGATGCTCGACGAGCTCGGCGGCACGAAGACCTACAACCACTACCCCAACGGCTGGGCGATGGCGTTCAACACACCGTTCAAGATGTGGAAGCGCTATGAGTTCAACGGCGGCACAAGTGACCCGTGCATCGTCTCCTGGCCCAATGGAATCGCTGCAAGAGGTGAGGTACGCGAGCAGTACCACCATGCAATCGATCTCGTCCCAACGATCCTCGATTGTCTGGGCGTCGAGCCGCCGGAGGCGATCGGCGGTCACGTGCAGAGCGACTTCGACGGCGTCAGCATGCGCTACAGCTTCGACCACGGATCGCTGCCGACCGCGCGGGCGACGCAGTTCTACTCGATGCTCGGCTCCCGGGCGATCTGGCACGACGGCTGGAAAGCGGTCACAACACACCCCACGCTCAGCGGTTGGAGTCACTTCGGCAGCGACACGTGGGAGCTCTACCACACCGACGTCGACCGCGCCGAGCTGCACAACCTCGCCGATCAGGAACCCGAACGGCTCAACGACATGATCAACCTGTGGTACGCCGAAGCCGGACGCAACGGAGCGCTCCCGCTCGACGACCGCACAGGCATCGAAATCCTCACCACCCCGCGTCCGCTTCTGAGCCCGGCGCGGAACCGCTACGTCTACTATCCCGACCTGGCCGAGGTCCCCGAGTCACAGGCGGTCAACATACGCAACCGCTCCTACGGGATCGGCGCGCTCGTTGACATCCCCGCCCCCGGCGCCGAGGGCGTCCTGTTCGCCCACGGCTCGCGCTTCGGCGGGCACGCGCTCTACATCAAAGACAACCGCCTGCACTATGTCTACAACTGGGTCGGCCATTTCGAGCAGAAGATCGTCGGCAGCGAAGACGTGCCGGTTGGCGACAACCTG
>DATBYI010000245.1:0-2729 GCA_036513815.1 Solirubrobacteraceae bacterium | reverse complement strand
AGCTCAGCGAGGAGCCGCGACCGGTTGAAAACGCCGGTCAAGAGGTCGTTTTCTGCGAGATGCTCGAGGGGAGACGCCATCGGGGTCGTGTCACGGTAGGCGCAGCGTGCTCATCCACACCACATACGAAGGAATCGGCCGATGGGGGCCCGGCCTGGATCCGTAGAAAACACGGATTGGTCCGTAGGCAGTGCGGACCTGCCGCCCGGGCGCCGGGGCGCCGGAGAGGGGCCGACGGCCACCCGCCCGTAACCTACATCGGCCAATGTCGCTGCGCCTGATCACCGCGGGGGAGTCCCACGGCCCCGGATTGACCTGCATCCTCGAGGGATTGCCGGCGGGTCTGCGCCTGGAGCGGGACCAGATCAACCGCGATCTGGCCCGCCGCCAGCTGGGTCACGGCCGCGGGGGGCGGATGAAGATCGAGCGCGACCAGGTCGAGGTCACGGGCGGGGTCCGGCACGGCCGCACGCTCGGCGGTCCGATCGCGCTCCAGGTCTCCAACCGCGACTACGCCAACTGGGAGGAGCGGATGAACCCGTGGCCGGTCGAGGCCGCGACTCCCGAGGTCCACCTGCCTCGCCCCGGCCACGCTGACCTCGTGGGCACCCAGAAGTACGGGCTAACCGACGTGAGGGACATCCTCGAGCGCGCGAGCGCACGGGAGACCGCCGCCCGGGTGGCCGGTGGCGCCGTGGCGAAGGCGTTCCTGCACGAGCTGGGGGTTCAGACCTTCTCCCACGTCATCCAGATCACGAGCGTCCACGCCCCGCGCAAGGAAGACCTGACGCCGGAAGACTTCGCCGACGTCGACGAGTCTCCGGTCAGGTGCCTCGACCCCGAGGCCACGAAGCAAATGGTCGCCGAGATCGATCGCCTGAGAAAGGCCAACGAGTCGCTCGGCGGCGTGTTCGAGGTCAGGACGTTCGGGCTGGTCCCCGGACTCGGCTCTCACGTCTCGTGGGAGGAGCGCCTCGACGGCCGCCTGGGTCAGGCGCTGCTCTCGATCCAGGCCATCAAGGCCGTGTCGATCGGTGACGGGATCGAGGTGGCGGGACTGCCCGGCTCGCAGGCCCACGACGAGATCTTCTACGACGAGGAGAACGGCTACTACCGCGAGACCAACCGCGCGGGCGGACTGGAGGGTGGGATGACGACCGGGGCGCCGCTCGTCGTCCGTGCCTCGATGAAGCCCCTGCCTACCCTGACCAAGCCGCTGCGCTCGGTGGACATCGCCACGCACGAGCCGGCCGAGGCGCTTCGGGAGCGGACCGACTCGTGCACGGTGCCCGCCGCCGGTGTCGTGGGGGAGGCGATGGTGGCGTTCGTGCTCGCCGACGCCTACCGCCGCAAGTTCGGCGGCGACCACATCGACGACGTCCGCGCCGCCCTGGGCGCATACGAGGAGCGGATCGAGTGGCGACGGCGCTGATAGCGCCGCAGGGCCTGGCTCGCCGGGGCGTGGTGTGTATCGGCTTCATGGGCGCGGGCAAGTCGACCGCGGCCCGGAGCGCCGCCGAGGCGCTCGGAGCGCAGGCGATCGACGTCGACGGGGTCATCGAGGAGCGGCTCGGCAAGCCGATCGAGCGCGTCTTCTCCGAGGACGGCGAGGCCGCCTTCAGAGCGGCTGAGGAGCAGATCACGCTCGAACTGCTGGAAACCGCGGACCCCGGAGACCCCGCGCGTCCAGTCCTGGCCCTCGGCGGTGGCGCGATCGGGCACGAGCGCGTGAGAGAGGCGCTGAAGGACCATCTCGTCGTGTGGCTCGACGTCGGGCTCGAGGTGGCCTGGACCCGCTGCCGGGACAGCGGCCGCCCGCTGGCTCGCGAGCGCGAACAGTTCGAGGAGCTCTACCGCAGGCGCGAGCCGGTCTACGCCTCGTTGGCCGACGCCATCGTGCCCGCCGAGCGCTCGCACCGGATGGGGCCGGTCCTCGCTGCGCTCGAATCGGTGCCCGCGGAGACGAAGCTGCTGTGGGCGTCGACCCCGGGTCGCCCGGAAGCCGACTACCCGGTGTACATCGGAGGACGCCTGCTCGAGGGCCACCGCTTCTGGCCGCCGACGGTGCCCGGACGGCGCTTCATGGTCACCGACGGCAACACGGGGCGCCTCTACGGGGATCTGCTCGAGCCCCTCGCGGGCCGCGTGGGGATCATGCCCGGCGAGCAGTCGAAGACCGTCGCGCACGCGGAGATCGTGTGGACTGAGCTCGCCCTAGCGGGCATGACCCGGGACGACGTCGTCGTCGCGCTCGGCGGCGGCGTGGTGGGAGACCTGGCGGGATTCTGCGCCGCGACCTACCAGCGCGGAGTCCGTTTCGTTCAGGTGCCGACCACGCTGGTCGCGCAGGTCGACTCGGCCTACGGCGGCAAGACCGGCGTCGACCTGGCCGAGGCCAAGAACTACGTCGGCGCGTTCCATCAGCCGAGCGCCGTCGTCGCCGACACCCACACGCTGACCAGCCTGCCGCCGGCCGAGATCGCGGCCGGGTACGCCGAGGTCGTGAAGACCGCGCTGATCGCTGGAGGCGAGCTGTGGGATCGAATCCGCGCCGGGGACGATCCGGTCGCGCCCGAGCTGATCGGCGCGTGCGCGTTGGCCAAGCTCCGGATCGTCGCCCGCGACGAGCGCGACGCCGACGCGCGCCAAGTGCTGAACCTCGGCCACACGGTCGGGCACGCGATCGAGGCCGCGACGGGCTACGCGGCCTACCGTCACGGCGAAGCGGT
>DATBYI010000244.1:0-4625 GCA_036513815.1 Solirubrobacteraceae bacterium | reverse complement strand
TCCAGGCCGTTGGCCGGCTCGTCGAGGATGAGCACCTCGGGGTCGCCGAGCATCGCGGCCGCGACGCCGAGGCGCTGGCCCATGCCGAGGGAGAAGCCGCCGACGCGCTTGCGCGCTACCTCCTGCAGTCCGACCAGGTCGATCACCTCCTGCACGCGGGCACGCCCGATCCCGTGGGTCTGAGCGAGGGCGAGCAGGTGGTTGTAGGCCGACCGTCCGGTATGGATGGCGCGCGCTTCGAGCATCGCGCCGACCTCGTGCAGGGGAGCCGGGAGATCGGCGTACGGACGGCCGTCGATGCTGACCGAGCCGCTGGTGGGCGCGTCCAACCCGAGGATCAGGCGCATCGTGGTGGACTTGCCGGCGCCGTTGGGGCCGAGGAAGCCGGTGACGATCCCCGGCTTCACCTGGAAGCTGAGATCGTCGACGGCGAGCTTGTCCCCGTAGCGCTTGGTGACGTTTTCAACAGAGATCATGTAGCGAGTATCGGTCGCCGGCGGCGTTCTGACCATCGGCCACGAGAGCGATCTTTCGCTCGCCGGGTCAGACTCAGGTCGTACTGACCTCGGCACGCGCCATCCGAGCCCGCATGCGTCCCGGGACAGCGTGAAGCGCGGCCAGCCCGCCGAGGGCGACCACGAAGCAGGTCACCGCGGCCAGCCCGAGCCCGGAGCGAGCGCCGGCCACTCCCATCAGCAACCCGACGGTCGGGCCGCCGATCGGGGTCGATCCCTGGAAGGCGACGAACCACAGCGACATCACGCGCCCGCGCATCCCCGGCTCGGCCGTGAGTTGCAGCGTCGAGTTGCCCATCGACATGAACGAGATGCTCCCCCAGCCGACGAAGGCGAGTGCGAGCATCTCCAACGGAAGACTCGGGGCAACCGTGGCGAACGCGAGTGCGACGCCGAATCCGCTCGCGGAGAGCACGAGCGGCCGCAGGCCGATCTTGCCGCGCGCGGCGACCAGCAGACCGCCGAGCACGGCACCCACGCCCATCGAGGCGGTCATGAAGCCGTACCCGGTCGCGCCGACGTGCAGGCCGCGGCTGGCCATCACCGGCAGCGACACCTGGAACTCGTAGGCGAGACAGCCGACCGCGGCCATCATCAGCAACGGGACGGCAAGCTCGGGGGTGCGACGCACGTAGCGAAGGCCCTCGCGCAGCTGACCGCGAGCGCGCGGCGTCGGCTTGCTCGGGTGGATGGCAGCTTGGTCCATCGTGAGCAGCGAGACGACCACTGCGACGAAGCTCGCGGAGTTGACCAGGAAGCAGACGCCCTCGCCGACCGTCGCGATGAGGATCCCGGCCACCGCGGGCCCGATCACCCGCGCCGTGTTGGCCAGGACCGAGTTCAGGCTGACCGCGTTACGGAGGTGCTCCGGGCCGACCATCTCGAGCATGAACGACTGGCGCGCCGGGTTCTCGAACGCGTTGTTGAAGCCGAGCAGGGCCGCGAGGGCTCCGATCTCCCAAAGGTGGACGTTGCCGGTCACGGTCAGCACACCGAGAATCAGCGCCTGCACGCCCATCGCGGTCTGGAGCCCGATCATCACCTTCTGTTTGTCGACGCGGTCGGCGATCACGCCGCCGTACGGGCCGAGGATCAACACGGGTAGCGTCTGGAGCGCGACGATCACGCCGAGCCACGTGCTGGAGTGGGTGATACTCAGCACGAGCCACGACTGGGCCGTCATCTGCATCCAGGTGCCGATCAGCGAGGTCGCTTGACCGAAGAAGTAACGGCGGTAGTTAGGAACCGAGAGAGCGGCGAAGGTGACGCGGCCGGCGCGCGCTACGCGCGTCAAGGCTGCACCGCGTTCAGGCGCTCGGCGAGCTCCTCGAGCCCGTCCAGCGCGGCCAGGATGCGCTCGCGCTCCGTCGGTGCCAGCCCCTCCAGGGCGACGTTCAGCGCGTCGGTGCGCTCCCGGCGGATCCGCTCGGCCAGCCGTTTGCCGGCCTGAGTCGGCCTGACCCAGGCGGCGCGACGGTCGCCCTCGTCCTTGGAACGTTCCACAAATCCGCCCTCGACCAACTGGGCAATCGTCCGGGAAAGCTGGGTCGGATTGACGGCCTCGTAGTCCGCCAGGTCCGACAGGCGGATCGATCCCTCCCGCACCACCGTGAGCAAGACCGAGATCCGAGTCGGCGTCAGCCCGGCCGCCACCGCCGCCGGAGCCGGACGGAGCCGGCGCGAGAGGCGGCCGATCACCGCGCGGAGGCGGGTGGTGGTTTCGAGGTCCAGGTTTGTGATCGTGGGCGACATCTACTCTCGGTTATCGGCATATAGTTGCTTGCTGTCAAGCAAGTATAGCAGGCCGCTCGCTGCCGCAGACCCTCCTCGGACCCCGGCGCGTACTGGACGAGGGCCCGCGGTGGACGCAGGTCACGCGCGGGGTCCGCGGAGGGTCCCGCGGCGCTCGCTCAAGCGGGGCGGGTCTGTCGCTCGCGTCGGCGACCGGGGATCGCGGGCTCGGGCGGTCGCTCTTCGGCGGCGAGCGACTCCTCGCGGGGGATCTTGATGACGAACCGGGCGCCCGACCCGAGCTCGGGCTCCTCGAGCGTGACCGTCCCGCCATGGGACTCGGCCACCGCGCGCACGATGGCCAAGCCGAGCCCCGACCCTCGGCTACCGGTGCGCGCGCCGCGCACGAAGCGCTCGAACACGCGCCGGCCGAGCTCGGGTGGGATGCCCGGGCCGTCGTCCTGCACGGTCAGGATGCCGGTGCCGTTCTCCACTCCGGTCGACGCGCGGATGTGCGTGCCGGGCGGTGTGTGCCGCACCGCGTTCTCGATCAGGTTGAGCGTGAGCCGGTGGAGGTCGTCGCGCACACCGGGCACGACCGCGGCCTGCGCGTCGATCGAGAGGTCGTGGTCCTCGGCCATCGACCCGAGCTCGGAGGCCGCTTCGAGCAGGACCCCGGCCAGGTCGGTCGGACCGCGTGACTGTCCCCGGCGGGCGTCCGCCCGCGCCAGCAGCAGCAGGTCGCCGACGAGCCGCCGCATCCGTCGCGCCGAGCGGAGCGCGGCCTGCGCGGTGTCGGCCTGTTCGCCGTCGAGCTCCTCGGCTAGCAGCTCGAGGTTGGCCAGCAGGCTCGTCAGCGGCGTGCGCAGCTCATGCGAGGCGTCCGCGACGAACTCGCGCTGGCGCTCGAGCGCCGCGTGCGTCTCGCCGCGGGCCGCGTCGAGCGAACTGAGCATGCCCTCCACGGTTCGCGCCAGCTCGGCGACCTCGTCCTCGGCCTCGGGTTGGGGCACGCGCAGGGTGGGATCGCGGGTGCGCTCGATTTCGCGGGCCGCCTCGGTCATCTGCTTGATCGGGCGCATCGCACGCGCGGCGGTGGTCAGCCCGCCGAGGAGCGCCAACACCGTGCCACCGAGGACGCCGAGGAGCAGGATCACCCGGACGCGCGCGAGCTCCTGGTCGATGTCCGAGAGCGGACGGGCGTAGACCAGCCACACCGGGCTCGACGGCACCGCCAGCTGCTGCGCGACGACGAAGTAGCCGCCCAAGGTGTAGGCCCCGGCCTTGACGGGGGGCGGGAACTCGGGCGTGGCGGGCAGCGCCTTCACGCCCTTGACCTTGACGTCCTGCTGGGTACAGAGCAGTACGCCGGCCTGGTTATAGATCCGGATCTGGGCGTGCTCGGCGCTCGTGTAGTCCTCGAGCGAGATGTCCTGTTTCTTGCAGTTCAGGTAGCCGCTGTCCCCGATCCACCTGAGGTGCAATTTGGCGGCAAGCTGGGCGGAGTTGCTGCGCACCTCGTTGTTGAACTGTCCGCGCAGGTCGCGGTCGGTCAGCACCCCTACGATCGCCGCGAATGACGCGAGGATCACACAGGTCAGCAGCGCCGATCCCCCGGCCAGCCGCCACTTGATCGGGATCCGCCTATACGCGGAGAACGTAGCCTGCGCCGCGGATCGTATGTAGGAGCCTAGGCTCGCCACCCGCTTCCAGCTTTCTCCGAAGGTTCGACACGAACACTTCGATCGTGTTGGTCATCGAGAACGGGTCATAGCCCCACACCTCGTCCAGCAGGCGCTGGCGTGAGATCACGATCCGTTCGTTGCGCATCAGGTATTCGAGCAGCTCGAACTCGCGCTGGGTCAGGTCGACTGGGCGCCCGCCCCGCGTCACCTCATGGGTATCCGGGTTGAGCTTGAGGTCGCCCATCGTCAGCGTGGCCTGGCCTCGCGGCGGACGGCGTCGGAGCAGCGCCCGCAGGCGCGCCAGGAGCTCCTGGCGCTCAAACGGCTTGACCAGGTAGTCGTCGGCGCCGGCGTCGAGGCCCTCGACTCTCGCTTCCACGCCGTCGCGAGCGGTGAGCACAAGGATCGGCACGTCGTCCCCGGTCTGTCGGAGGGTCTTGGCCACGTCGACGCCGTCGAGCCCGGGCAGCCCGAGGTCGAGGATCACGAGATCGGGCAGAAAGGCGTGCGCCTCATCGAGCGCCACCACGCCGTCGCCGGCGATCCGGACCTCGTAGCCCTCCATGCGCAGCGAGCGCTGGAGGACCTGGGCGATCGCATCGTCGTCCTCGATCACCAGCACCCGGGGTGTCCGCTCGTAATCCGTCATTTGCGCTGCTCAGATGGTACGTCGGGCCAGTACCGGCGGCCAGGG
>DATBYI010000243.1:0-2030 GCA_036513815.1 Solirubrobacteraceae bacterium | reverse complement strand
CGCCCGCCTGGCACCTCTCGCCGAGAGGTAACCCGTACCGCGCTCGAGCTGTGCGCGGAGCGCGGCTTCGAGGAGACGACGGTCGACGACATCGCCGAGGTGCTCGGCGTGAGCCGCCGAACCCTGTTTCGCTACTTCGCCTCCAAGAACGACATGGTCTGGGGCGACTTCGACTGGGTGCTCGATCGCCTCCGGCACTGCCTCGACGCCACCGCGCCCGATGTGCCGCTGCACGAAGCCCTCGGCCGCGCGGTCGTCGAATCGAACCGCTACGAGGATGAGCAGCTGCCCGAGCTGCGCATCCGCATGCGCCTGATCACGGGCGTGCCCGCGCTCCAGGCCCACTCGGCGCTCCGCTACGCCGAGTGGCGCGAGGTGATCGCGGTGTGGGTCGCGCAGCGGCTGGGCTGCCGGCCGGGTGACCTCATCCCGCAGACGGTGGCGCATGCCGCGCTCGGCACCTCGATGGCGGCCTTCCTCGTGTGGGTGGATGACCCGTCGAGCGACCTGGTCGCGAACCTCGAGGAGGCCTACCGCCTGCTCGGGCACGGACTGCGCGAGCTCAGTCCGTAGCCCGGCGGCCCACCCAGGATCGGATCGGTCACGAAAGCGTCGGCGAGTGTCGCGCTCAACCGAACGGTTAGTCGTCCCGCCGGCTCGTGAGCGACCCGGACGGGACGACTGAACGACTGTATGGACGTCTACGACTCGTGAGCCGGAGCCGGGGCGCCGTTGAGGGACGGTGGCGGGACACTGTGTCCGTTGCGCCGCTCACGGCGGCTCTCGAGCGCGGCGACGAGGTGCTGGGCAGCTTGCGCGTGAGCGCTCTCCCCGGCCCGATCGCCCCGCTCCTCGGCAACGTACTCCAGCTCACCGATCACGCGGTTGATCTGATCGTCGGTCATCCGGCGGATGAGTGCGGCCATCGCGACGCGGACGACTTCGGAATCGTCTCTGGGTTCCATGGCGCACCGATCGGACGTGGCGCGCCGGACCGACATGGGTGGGCTAAGAAACGGACGAAATTACGAGTCCGAACGCGACGGGTTTCGCGCCTCGAGCGAGTCGATCCGCCACGAACGCCGGGCGGTCTACCGCCGGTCTGGAGCAGGTGGCCGGCGCGGCAGCAGCCCCCTGAAGTCGCGCTCGCGCGCGCAGCCGAGCCAGATGCCGAGCCCGCGAGTCGATTCGTCGGCGAGACGGAGGGCCGCGTAGCGCAGCGGATCGAGGTCCGGGCGGTCGGCGGTCCAGTCGCCGACCGCCATCGCGGTCAGGAGCGAGCAGACGCGGCGGGCGAGGGCGCGCCGGCGCCGGCCGGGCGGGACGGCGAGGAGCAGCGCGAGCGCGAACGGCGCCCACGGCCCCGCTACCGCGCGGGCCAGGTCGCGTCCTTCGCGAGCCGTGATCTCCGCGCTGATCCGGGTCGAGGAGGCGATGCTGTGGGGGACGCGGCCCCGGAGCGTGCGGCGCAGTCGCTGGGCGCGGAGCCCGGCGAGCGCCAGCAGTGGCCCAGGTCGGCCGGCCAGCGCCCCGGCCCAGGCCAGCGCGGCGAGCGGTGTAAGGAACAGGACCGGCACCCGCTCGGGGTGGCGGCGCAGCAGGGGCGCCACCGACTCGTTGTAGGCCACCTTCCGGCGGAACCAGGCGGCCGGCCGTGTGCGGGCCTCGTGCGCCACCGTGAAGCGCGGGTCGTAACGGAGCTCCCAGCCCGCGTCGTGCAGGCGCCATACGAGGTCGACGTCCTCACCGAGCGACAGGTCCTCGTCGAAGCCGGCGCCGAGCGCGTCGCGTCGCGCCACCATGGCCGCGCTCGGGACGTACCACACGGGGCTGTAGGGGCGGATCGGGGAGGGGTGGGGACCCATGTCGAGCGCCGAGCGCGCCCGCTCGTAGGTGGCGATCGCGGACGGCCGACGCGAGCTTGAGACGACGCGTGGTGCCACCAGCGCGACCGCGGGGTCGGCCAGGTGGTCGACGAGCCGTTCCGGGAAGCGCGGCGGCGGCAGGCAGTCGGCGTCGAGGAAGGCGAC
>DATBYI010000242.1:0-5618 GCA_036513815.1 Solirubrobacteraceae bacterium | reverse complement strand
GGCCGCGCGATGGCCGCGATGGCGCCGTGGATGTGGTTTGTCGGCTTCGCGGCGCTGATCCCGCTCGCCTTCATCTTCCCGAACCCGATCATCTTCCTGATCCTCATCTTCGCCGGGTTCGAGACGTATAAGCGGTGGAAGCTCCGCCGCTCGGCTAGTCCCGAGCAGCAGTCGTACTATCGCGTGCGGCCGATCGACCGGGCGCTCGTGGCCGGGGTGTACCTGACCCTCGTCGCCCTGCTGGTCGTCGGCATGCACGCCACGTTGGTGGCGCGCACCATCGGCTAGAACTGCTCGCCCCCGGTGCGCCCCGCCCCGCCCGCTCTCGCTTAGGCGACCGGCGGCTGGCGCCGGACTACTCGGGTCTCGTCGTATGCCGCCTCACGCCGCGTCCACCAGAAGGTGTAGATCAGCGCGAGCACGAGCCCGACGAGACCGACCACGAACAGCACGGTTCCAGCTGTCTGGATGTTGAAACCGTTGACGTGCGCGGTCACAGCCCACTTCAAGATCGCACCAGCGGCGATCAAAACAATGCTTGTCCCAATTGTCATGACGGGCTTCTACCCCGGGATCAGGGCGGCTACCCGCATGCCGACAAACATCTTATGGTTGCGTACTCAACTAAAACCGCGGAGCGGCCCGCGCCACAAGCCGATCCCAACCTACCGCCGCGCGTCGCGCAACTCGCGTTGCACGTCACGGGCCATCTCGCGCCGGCGGATCGTGTCGCGCTTGTCGTACAGGTCCTTGCCGCGCGCCAGGGCGATCTCGACCTTCGCCCGCGAGCGCGGACCGGAGAAGTAGATCCGGGTCGGCACGAGGGTTAGCCCTCGCTCGCGCGTTCGCCCGATCAGGCGTTCGATCTCGTAGCGGTGGAGCAGGAGCTTGCGCGGACGTTCGGGATCGTGGTTCTCCCGTGACGCTGGACCGTAGGGCGCGATGTAGAGCCCGATCAGCCACACCTCGCCGTCGCGGACCACGGCGTAGGCATCCTTGAGCTGCGCGTTGCCCTCCCGAAGCGATTTGACCTCCGTGCCGGTCAGTGCGAGCCCGGCCTCGAAGCGCTCGAGCAGGTTGTACCGGTAGGAGGCCTGCCGGTTGCTCGCCACGTCGCCGGACGCGGCCTTGCGCTTGGTGGACTTCGCCATGACGGGTCAATCCTGCCAGCCCGGGAGCAAGTCCACCCTCCCGCGCGGCGCGTCGATCCCGCCGACGCGCACCGTCACCGGATCGCCGAGGCGGATCGCGGAGCCAGACCGCGTTCCGACGAGCATCGTCCCCTGCTCGTTCAGCTCCCACCAGTCGCCCCGCAACCGCCGCACCGGCAGCATCCCCTCGAACTCCGCGCGTGGGCCGAAGGCCACGAACGCCCCCGCACCGGCCAGGCCGACCACCTCGCCCTCGAAGGTCTCGTCGGCGTCGGCGCTCGAACGCAGCAAGCGCTCGAGCAGGAAGCAGCGCGCGATGTCGTCCGCGTCACGCTCGATCGACATCGCCGCGCGCTCACGGGTCGAGCACCACGGTCCGGCCGCCGCCACCCAGCCCACCTCGGGCGCGTGCTCGCCTCCGCCCAGGGCGGACAGCAGCGCGCGGTGGCAGATGAGATCCGGGTAGCGCCGGATCGGCGAGGTGAAGTGGCAGTAGCTGGCCAGCTGGAGCCCGGCGTGGCCTCGGTTTCGCTGGTCGTAATAGGCCTGTTTCAAGGAGCGAAGGACGAGACTGGTCAAAGCCCGCCGTCCGCGCCCTCCGTGCGACGCGGTCCACTGCTCGATCAGGTGGGAGGCCTGCCCGATCACGTCGGCCGCCTGCTGAGGACTGAGGCTCCCTTTCGGGACCGGTGGCGTGGGCACCCCCAGGGAGGCCAGCTGATCGACCAGTCGCTCCGCCGCCGCCCCGTCCGGACGCTCGTGCACGCGGTACAGCGTCGGGACCCGGCGCGAGGTCAAGAAGCTTGCCACCTGCTCGTTGGCGGCGATCATCAGATGCTCGATCATCCGATGGGACTCGGTCTGGGCAACCGGCTCGACGCCCACGAGGTTGCCGCGCTCGTCGAACTCGAACTCCGGCTCGGACGAGTCGACCTCGAGCGCCCCCCGGGACGCGCGCCGGGCCTCGAGCGCCGCGGCAGCGGCGCGGGCGCAGGCGAGTCCAGGTCCCCAGACGCCACCCGACTCCTCCGACCCGGCGAAGATGCGGTCGACCCGGTCGTAGTCGAGCCGCTCGTCCGAACGGATCACCGAGCGATAGAACGAGCTTTGGCGCACGCGGTCGTCCTCGAGCACGAGCTCGACCGTGACCGCGAGCCGATCCTGGCCAGGCACGAGCGAGCACGCATTGTTTGACAGCGCCTGCGGCAGCATCGGCTCGACGGCGCTCGGCACGTACACGCTGGTGGCGCGCCGGTACGCCTCGCGATCGAGCTGCGATGCGGGCCGCACGTACGCCGAGACGTCGGCGATGTGCACCCACACCCGCCGCGTGCCGTCGGGCTCGTCCGCCGCCGAGATCGCGTCGTCGAAGTCGCGCGCGCTGACGGGGTCGACCGTGAACGTCGGGAGCGAACACAGGTCACGGCGTTCTGCTTTCCCCGGCGCGCCGTCCCCAGAGACCTCCCGCGCCTCGTGCTCCACGGCCGGATCGAACGTCCGGCGCAAGCCACGATCGACCATCAGCCCTTCGATCACGTCGCGCGCCACGTCGGAGCGGCCCAGGCGACGCGTGATCGTGGCCCGGCCACCCGGCCGGCCGTTGCGGCCCGCGCCGGGGCGCACGACGATCAGATCGCCCACCGACACCTCCCGGTCGCGGCTGACCACGAGCCGGGGACCAGGCCCGAAGAACGGCTCGGCGACGAGGAACTTGCCGCGACGCTCTAGCACGGCCACGCGCGGGCCGGTGCCCGCGTCCCGATTGGCCGGGGTCACCGCACCTCGGATGCCACGGTCTTCTCGGCCACCGTCAGCGCAGGATCGGTGGCCGAGGGGATCGCGCTGGTGGCGGCGTAGATGTTCGGCTTGATGCCGGCGCCTTCCTTCACGCCCCCGCCGCCGAGGTTGCGCCCGCTCGGCGTGAAGTACTCACCGACGGTGAAGTCGAGCGCCCCACCGTTGGGCAGCGGCTCGATCTCCTGGAAGACGCCCTTGCCGTAGGTGTGGGTCCCGACCACCAGAGCCCGGCCGCGGTCCTGGAGCGCGCCGGTGACGATCTCCGCCGCCGAGGCCGTGCCCCTGTCGACGAGCACGACCATCGGGATGCTGGTGGGGATCGCACCTCCCTTGGCCACGTACACCTGGCGTGGCTGCGCGCGGCCCGCGGTCGAGACGATGGTCCCGTCCGGGATGAAGATGCTGGCCACGTTGACGGCCTCGTTGAGCAGGCCACCCGGGTTGTCGCGCAGGTCCAGGACCAGCCCGCGCGCGCCCTGGTGAAGCACGTCCTCCACCTGCGTGCGCAGCTCGGCGCCGGCGCCCTCGACGAACTGGGTCAGCGTCAGCACTCCGAGCTTGACCCCGTGATACGTCTCGATCGTTCCGCTCGCCACCGGGACCACGATGTCCTCGCGAACGAGCGTGCGGGTCAGCTTGCGATGTCCGCGGAGGATCGTCACGGTCACGCGTGTGCCCGCTCTGCCCTTGATCAGCGAGGAGCCGAACGTCGCCGGCCGACTGGCGAGCGAGGTCGCGCCGACGGCGATGATCACGTCGCCGGGCTCCAGCCCGGCTGCCGCGGCCGGCGAGCCCGGGAACACCTCCTGGATCTGCAGCCCGCGCGACTCGCCGAGCACGTCGACCCCAATCCCGCTCAAGTGCGGGTTGTCCTCGTCGAGGAAGCCCTGGTAGTCGGACGGGTCGTAGTAGTGCGAGTAGGGATCGTCGAGGCTCGCGACCATCCCGGCCAGGCCCTTATTGACGAGTTGGTTGCGGTTGAGCGGCCGGTAGTAGTCCTTCTGAAGCAGGCCGAGGACCTGGTTGACGAGCGGGTCGTCGCCCTTACTCACGAACGCGTTGCGCACGGGCGACGGCAGCCAGCTCGGATGCCCTCCCAGCCAGATGCCGATGAGCAGCACGATCAGCCCGGCCAGCACCCAGGTCGCGATCCGGGGGCGCCGCGAGCGACGAGAAACCATGCCCGGAGGTTAGCCGGGCGGCGTCCCCATCGGTCCTGATCCCCCGCGCGGCCGGGTCACTGGCCCCAGTGACCCGGCGTTGCGGGAGAGGCTCCTAGAAGTTGTGCTGGAAGTTCGGTCCAGCGGTCGTGAACTTGTAGGTCGTCTTCGAGTTGAACACCTGACCCGGGTTCAGCACGACCGACGGCCAGGCCGGGTCGCCGATGTGGTGCGGGGTGTCCGGGTAGTGCTGGGTCTCGAGGGTGAACGCGTCGCCCTGGCGGTAGGCGTGACCGCTCGTCCCGACCAGGTCGCCGACCAGGAAGTTCCCGGTGTAGAGCTGCACGCCGGGCTGGTCGGTATAGGTCCAGAGCGCGATGCCGTCACCGGGGTCCTGCGCGACGGCCGCCAGCCGGTAGCCCGAGCCGCGGAGCACCCAGTTGTGGTCGTAGCCGTGGGCGACGACCAGCTGGTTGCCCTGTGGCGCGCTGGCGTCTTCGATGTCCCGGCCGATCGGCTTCATCGTCCGGAAATCGAACGGCGTCCCCGCAACCGACGCGAAGCCGATCGGAATCTGGACGCTGTTGGTGGGCTGGAACGTGTTCGAGTTGATGGCCAGCTTCTGGGCGTAGACGTCGCCCGATCCCTCACCGGCCAGGTTGAAATAGGTGTGGTTGGTGTAGTTGATGACCGTCGGTGCGGTCGTGGTCGCCCGGTAGGCGATCCCCAGCGCGTTGTCGTTCGACAGCGTGTAGGTGACCTCGGTCGTGACCGCTCCCGGGAACCCGTTCTTGCCGTTCGGGTCGGTGTAGGTCAGCTTCAGCGCGACGGCGTTGGCGAGCTTCTCCGGCGTCGCCGCCCACACCTGCGCGTTGTATGCATCGGGCCCGCCGTGCAGCGTGTTCACGTTGTTCGGGCCGTTGTTGCCCACCAGGTTGTAGGTGGTGGCGTTCAGCGTGAACGAGTGGTTGGCGATCCGGTTCGCGTACCGGCCGATGATGCCGCCGAAGTACGTGTCGCCCGACCCGCCGGCCGCGGGCCAATTCGGGACCGTGAAGTCGTTGACGTAGTCGCTCAGCTTGGGGAACCCGAGCGCGACGTCCTTGAGGCCGCCCGTCCGATCGGGCACCCAGATCGACTGGACCACGCCACCGAAGTTGGTGATCTTGACGATCATCCCGTTGCCGTTACGGAGCGTGTAGAGATCGACCGGCTGGCCGTTGGCGGTTCCCCAGGACACGTGGGTGATGCTCAGGCTGCCGTGCCCTGTCCCCCCGTGCTTGCTCGGCTGATGCCCGTGCTTGGCCGCGAACGCGATCCCCCCGGTTCCCAGCGACAGCACCACTGCCGCGAGCACGATGCGACCCCAGAAAAGAGTGCGCAGCTTGTTTGGGCTGCTGAACCCGATCTGCATGGATCCTCCCTTCGGTTGTGCGCTTGCCCGGCCGCGACATCGCAAGCGGTTGGCGTACGCGGCAAACTTATAGCAGAAATGTGAGCGCTCACACGC
>DATBYI010000241.1:0-12412 GCA_036513815.1 Solirubrobacteraceae bacterium | reverse complement strand
CTCCATGCCGGCCTGGATGAAGACGATCGACTCGTTCACCCCGGTCAAGTCGCTCGGACTCGCCGCAGTGCTGTCCGGCGTGAACCCCAAGAACCTGCTGCTGAACGTGTCCGCCGCCGCCGCGATCGCCCAGGCGGGGATCTCGACCGGGAAGCAGGCAATCGTGTTCGCGATCTTCGTGGTAATCGCAACGCTGGGTCCCGGCATCCCGTTGGGGATCTACTACGTCATGGGTGACGGTGCGCCGAAGGTGCTCGGCGGTATCCGGCGGTGGATGGTCGCGAACAACCAGGCGATCATGGCCGTGCTGTGCCTGGTGATCGGCGCCAAGCTGATCGGCGAGGCGATCGCCGGCTTCACCGCGTAGCTATCGAGCGCCCACCGCGTAGCTCTCGAGCGCCCACCCCGACGGAGCGCACCCGGGCGGAGCGCACCCGGCGGAGCGGCGCGCAGCGCGGTCAGCTGCACTTCGATTTCGACGCGCTGACGAAGCCGTTCACCGCGTCGACCACACCCTTTACGTTGCTCGCCACCGTGGCCAGCTGCGCCGGCGAGGGGGAGGACGTAATCGCCCCGACGCTGCTCTTCAGAGTGCCGAGGGAGGTGTCGATCGCGGATGTCTCGTCTGGGAAGTCGCTCTTGGCCGAGGAGACGAGGGCAGTGGCGTTGGTCTGGACCGCTTGCAGCTGCGTCTTGAGCGAGCTGAGGCCGCTCGTCACGTTGATCGACTTGACCGACTGCTCGAGCTTGCTCCGGTCGCCGCAGTAGGCGGGCTTGCTGCTGCCGCATGCGGCCGCGAAGACGGCCGCCACAATGGCGACCCCGAGGAGGATGTGCCTTGAGCCGCGCATCTTCCCTACCCGGTCGGCACGATCTCGGTCCCGAATGGCGCCACCGACACCGGGATCAGCTTGAAGTTCGCCAGGCCGAGCGGAATCCCGATGATCGTCAGGCACAGCGCGACGCCGGTCACGACGTGGCCGATGGCCAGCCACCACCCGCAGAGGACGATCCAGATGACGTTGCCGATTAACGACCCGGCCCCGGCGCCCGGCTTGCGCACGATCGTCCGGCCGAAGGGCCACAGGGCATAGGCGGCGATCCGCAGAGCGGCGACTCCAAACGGAATCGTGATGATCAGGACGAAGCAGATCAGCGCCGCGAAGGCATAGCCGATCGCCATCCAAAACCCGCACAGGACGAGCCAGATGAGGTTAAGGATCAGGCGCAACGCCGCAAGTATCGAGCGAGCGCGGGTGACCCTTCGTCACCCCACGCGGGTGATTGGCACGAAGTCACCCCAGGCGCGTGATTGGCCCGAAGTCACGCCAGGCGCGTGATTCGCCGGAGCGATCCGCCAGGCGCCGGCCTGGGCCATGCGCATCCCCCGAATCCACCCCCCGCCCGCCCCCCGTCCGGGACATAACACCCACCAGATGCTTATGTCCCGAAGGCGGCGACGACGGGTCCGACTTTCGGGCCTTTCGAACCCCGCCCGAGTCACGGCATGTAAAACGTGCCAAAGCCCCCTCGACCCCCGCCCCTGTGGCCACATAAGCATGCTGACGATGCTTATGTGGCCTCGATGGACCCGCGGCGAGGCGGTTTGGCACGTTTTGCAGGGTGGGGCGCATGCCCGACGCACACCGCGACCCCGCGCGACCCGCGACCCGCCGCGACCCGCCGCGACCCGCGACCCGCGACCCCGCGCGACCCGCCGCGACCCGCGACCCGCGACCCGCGACCCATGCTTATCCCCCGAATCCACCCCTGCCCGCCCCCCGCCCGGGACATAAGCACCCACCAGATGCTCATCTCCCGAAGGCGGCGGCTACGAGTCCGACTTCGGGCCTTTTGGACCTGCCGCCAAAGCAGAGGCGATCCGAAGCTACAACCCGAGCCCGCGCACGCCCTTCTCGTCCCACCCCAGATGGTGCGCGAGCTCGTGGCGTAGCGTTCGCGTCACCTGGGCACGCAGCAAGTCCGGGTCGTGACCGAAATCCCTGACCAGCGTGTCGCGGAAGATCACGATCCGGTCGTGGAAGTAGTCCTGCGCCACCGTGTCGCCCTGGTACAGGCCGTAGGCGCGCCGGCGGGCGCCACCGTCGGAGACGACAACCGCCACGTGCTCCAACGCCCGATGGAACTCGAGCGGGAGATCGTCGACGGCGCCGCGGACGAGGGCCTTGAAGTCGTCCTCGTCGTACGGGTCGAATGCGCCGTCGTCGTCGTCCTCCCCCACCTCCTCGTCCTCCCACGAGTCCCAGCCCCCGGCCGCCAACCGCTCCGTGCGCTGGACGAGCGCCTCGAAGTCGATCTCGGACTCGGGCTCGCGCCACCCCGCGAGTCGGACCAGCGCGAGCACGACCGCGCCACCGACGATCACGGCGCCGGCCGCGAACACAGCGATGCCCTGGAGCAGCCGGACCGGGAAGGACTCGCTGAAGCCCGCGATGAGGCTGGCCGCGCCGAGGCCTATGGTGAGTGCGGCGAGGGCCGAGAGAAGAATCCGGCGAACGGTGGGGGGTTGCGATCCCATCAGCATCTTCCTACCGCATCGTCCGCGCGATCACCAGTCGCTGGATCTCGTTGGTGCCCTCGTAGATCTGCGTGATCTTGGCGTCGCGCATCATCCGCTCGACCGGGTACTCCTTGACGTATCCGTAGCCGCCGAGGACCTGCACCGCCTCGACGGTGACCCGCATCGCGACGTCGGAGCAGAACAGCTTTGCCATCGCCGAGTACTTGCCGAGGTCCGGGGCGCCGCGATCGACCTTGGCGCACGCCTGGTAGAGCAGTTCGCGCGCGGCGGCGCACTGCGTCTCCATATCTGCGAGCTTGAACTGAATCCCCTGGAAGGAGTTGATCGGCTGGCCGAACTGCCGGCGCTCGCGGGCGTAACCGGCCGCGTAGTCGGTGGCGCCCTGCGCGATCCCGAGCGCCTGAGCGGCGACGCCCAGCCGGGAGCGATCGAGCGTGGTCATCGCCACCTTGAAGCCCTGGTTGACCTCCCCGATCACGTTCGACTCCGGCACAACCACATCGTCGAAGATCGGCTGACCGGTCGGAGAGCCGCGGATCCCGAGCTTGTGCTCGAGCTTGCCAACGCTGAACCCGGGCCGGTCGGCCTCGACCACGAAGGCGGTGATCCCGCGCGAGTGCCCGGCATCCCGGTCCGTGACCGCGAACACCACGTAGAAGTCGGCCACGCCGAGGTTGGTGATCCAGTTCTTCGTGCCGGTGATGACCCACCCGTCGTCGGTCCTGACCGCGCGCGTGATCATCCCGCCCGGGTCCGATCCGGCGTCAGGCTCGGAGAGGGCAAAGGCCGGCGTCCACTCCCCGGTAGCGCACCGGGGCAGGAACCTGTCCTTCAGCTCCTCGCATCCGAACAGCTTGATAGGAAGCGTCCCGAGCTCCTGGATCATCAGGATCAGCGCGGTCGAGGCGCACGCCTTGGCGATCTCCTCGACCGCCATGTTCAGCATCAGCGTCCCGGTGCCCGTGCCCCCGTGCTCGGTCTCGAACGGCAGCGCCAGGACGTCCTGCTCGGACAGCAGGCGGCGCAGGTCGTGCGGATACTCGGCCTTCTCGTCGATCTCGGCCGCCCGCGGCGCGATTCGCTCGCGCGCGATCTGGCGGATGGTGTCGCGGAAGTCCAGGTGCTCGCGCGGAATCGTGTAAAGCTCGGCCAGCGCGGACATAGCTTGGATGCTACGACAGAGCGCCGGGAGCCCGGCGGTAGCGACCGCCGGGCTCCCGGGTTCCTCTCCTCTTGCCTCCCAAATCTGGCTTGATTTGAACTGCCGGCAGCGCCTGACGGGGGCGCCTCGGGCCTACATGCCCGGCGGGTGCCGCACCACGTAATCGCCACCGTCGGCCAGGTTGCCGAGCGGGTTCGAGCGCCACCGCGGCCCTGTGCCCGAGGGGATGTTCGGCCCGCCGTAGTCCGCGGTGTCGAACGCGATCCCACCGATCACGATGAACGCGTGGCTGGGGTCGGAATAGATCGTGACCCACTTGCCGGGACCGGCCTGACCGTAGGACTCGAGGCCCGTGGAGTCCTCGGACTGGTTGAGCAGGCCCGCGCCGTGCAGCACGAAGCTGACCGAGCCTGAGCAGTCGTAGCAGCTCGAGGTCCAGTTGCCGTGGCCGCCGCCCACGCAGTACGAGGTGTCGATGATCGAGTTGGCCGCCGTGACCATCGCTTGGACCGCGGCGGGCGCTCCGGCGGGGGCGGTCGCCGTGCCGTCGGGATTGATCCGCGCCTTGCTCGTCGGCACATCGCTCTCGTAGGCGGTTATCGCCGTACGCAGGGCCTTATCGAAGGACCCTCCCGCCACGCCATTGGCCGGGGTCATGTTGTTGGCCCGCTTGAACGCGGCCACACTCGCAGCGGTCGCGGGGCCGAAGTCGCCGTCGACCGAGGTCGGATAGCCGGCGATCGTCAGGTACCCCTGGAGAACCGTTACATCGTTGCCCTGCAGCCCCTCCCGGAGCAGCCGGCGGCCAAGTTGGTTGACCGTGCTCGGTCTGGTCAACGTTCCGGCCGTCTTTACCGCCTGGGCCATGGCGGCACCACCGGAGGAGGGGGGTGTGGTGTTAGTGGCTGCCGCCGCCGAGGCGGCGCCGGACACTGCCACGGCCATGAGTATCGACGCGCCTCCCCTACAGGCGATCCGTCGAAAGTCCAGATACGACAAGTACTACCCCTTCTCTTTCTGCGCCTACGGGGTTAGCTGACGGGCTCGCGCTGAAAGAGTGCGCTACGCCGGAGATCCGGCGATTCGCCCCCCGGGGCCTCTCGGCCCCACTGGGTTCCCCGCTCCCCGGCGCCGTGGCGACCGGAGACTCGGCTGGGCTTCTATGTCGGCGCGGCAGCCTACACCAAGCGGACGACAAATGTCACAGGACCGTTATCGGCGTCGGCGCGCGGACCCCTTCTCTTGGTCGAAAAGTTGCACGCCGGACGCTTGACGCCGCCCTACCTAACGGTTACCGTCCAGCGCCACTCACCTAGCTAACGGTTAGGCACCTATGACCAGCGAACCCGCCACCCTGCCGGAACCAGAGCCGCTCCGTGGCTACCAGCTCGGGGTCGTCCGCGAGGTGCTGCTGGCGCTCCTGGCCGGCGAGGCGTCGCACGGCTACCAGCTGCGCGCCCGCCTGGCGCTCGCGCTCGGCCCGCTCGCCGGCGCCCTCAGCGACGGCCAGGTGTACGTCACGCTCACCCGGCTCGAGAAGGCGGGCCTGTTGACCTCGACGCGCGTTGGCCAGACCGACCGCCCCGATCGCAAGGTCTACGAGCTGACCGCCGCCGGCCGCGAGCGCGTCGACGCGTGGCTGCACGACACGAGCTGGCCAAAGCCGGCGCCGGCCGAGTTCCACCTCAAGCTCGTCGCGGCCGCCGCGGCCGGGCTCGCCGATCCGGTCGGCATCGTCGATCGCCAGCGCCGCGAGCTCCTCACCGCGCTGGCCGGGGCGCAGCGGGCGGCGCTCGCCGAGCCGGACAGGTCGGTGGCGGCGCTGCTCCTCGAGGGCGTCGTCCTGCGACTTCAGGCGGACCTCCGCTGGCTCGAGGCGTGCGCCCGCTATTGGAACCAGAACGAGGCCAGGGCACGGTGACGGCCGCCGCCGGGACCGTGCTGTCCGCGCACGGACTGCGCAAGGACTACGGCAAGGACGCCGCTCTGGTCAGGGCCGTCGACAACGTGAGCCTGACGGTTGCCCAGGGCGAGTCGGTCGCGATCGTCGGCCCCAGCGGGTGCGGCAAGTCGACCCTGCTGTATCTGGTCGGTGGGCTCGAGCGCCCGACCGCGGGCACGATCGAGCTCGCCGGCGAGGCGATCGACCACATGCCGGAGGCGGGGCTGGCCCGCCTGCGCCGGCACGCGCTCGGGTTCGTCTTCCAGTCCTTCCACCTCGTTGACGAGCTAACCGCGCTCGAGAACATCGAATTGCCGGCGCTGCTGGCCGGCGCCTCGCCCCGCACCGCCCGGGAACGAGCCCACGAGCTGCTGGCGCAGGTCGACCTCGAGGATCGGGCCGAGCACCTCCCCTCCGCCCTCTCCGGCGGTCAGCGCCAGCGAGTGGCGATCGCCCGGGCGCTGGCCAACTCGCCGCTCGTCGTGCTCGCCGACGAGCCCACCGGCAACCTCGACAGCGGCGGCACCACCGAGGTGCTCCGCCTGTTCGAGCAGCTGCGCGTCGGCGGACAGACACTAATCACCGTGACCCACGATTCGCGCGTCGCGGCCACGGCGGACCGGTTGATCTCGATGCGCGACGGCCAGTTCGTCGACGAGACGAGGCTGACCGGCGGCACGCGGAGCCTCTCCGAACTGACGGGCCTCGAGGGCTGAGGCGGAGCGTGGGCCGCGCGCTCCTCGTCTGGCGCCTCGCCATCGGCGACATCAAGCGCCGGCGCGTTCAGTCAGCCCTCATGCTCGTGATGATCGTGACCACGACGACGACGCTGACGCTCGCGCTCGCGCTCCACAAGGTCACCGACAGCCCCTTCGCCCGGACCCGTGCCGCGACCCGGGGTCCGGACATCGTCGCGCAGATCGCCCCACCCGCCGGCGCGACCGGCAATGCGGCCGGTCCCGGAATCACGAGTCAGTTCACCGTGCTCACGCGCGCCCGCGGCGTGGTCGCCACCTCCGGCCCCTACCCGGTCGCGATGGCGCGGCTCACTGCCCCCGGAGTCGACACCGACGCCGAGGCCCAGGGCCGCGACCTCGCCGCCGCGGCCCTCGATCAGCCCAAGCTCACCGCCGGCAGCTGGGTCCGTCCCGGCGGGGCGGTGATCGAGGCCGGCTTCGCCTCCGCGCTCGGCCTGCATTCGGGCGAGACGATCCACCTCGACGGCCGTCCCTTCCGGGTCGCGGGGATCGCGGTCAGCACGGCGCAGTGCTTCTACCCGGTGAGCACGCCGGGGGTTGTCTGGCTCACTCGCGCCGACGCCGACCGGCTCGCGACACCGGAGCAACCGCTCGGCTACGTGATGAACCTGAAGCTGGCCGATCCGGACTCGAGCCAGGCGTTCCTGAACGGCTCCGCCGCCACCGCCTTCGGCAACGAGGGTCCGAACGTGAGCGTGTCGCTGTTGAACGACTGGACCGGAATCGAGCAGAGCGACTTCAAGGTGGTCGCGGTCGATCAGAAGGTGCTGCTGATCGTCTCGACGTTGCTCGCCGCGCTCGCGATCGCCAGCATCGCGGTGGTCGTGGGCGGGCGGCTCGCCGAGCAGACGCGCCGCGTCGGGCTGCTCAAGGCCGTCGGCGGAACTCCCGCGCTCGTCGCGCTCATCCTCCTCGCCGAGAATCTGATGCTCGCGCTCGCCGCCACCGCCGTCGGCGTCATCGTCGGCGAGCTCGTGGCTCCGGTCCTCACGAGCCTCGGCGACGGGCTGCTCGGGAGCGCCCCGACGCCGCCGCTCACCGGCCAATCCGTGCTCGAGGTCGCGGTCGTCGCGCTGGCGGTGGCCACGGGCGCCACTGTCGTCCCCGCCGTCCGCGGTGCGCGCACGAGCACGATCCGAGCGCTCAACGACCCGGCGCACCCGCCGCGCCGCCGGCCCGGGCTGATCGCGATCTCCGCGCATCTCCCCGTGCCGCTGCTGTTCGCGGTCCGCCTCGTCGCGCGGAGGACCCGCCGCTCGGTCCTGACCGCTGTCAGCCTCGCCATCGCGGTGATGATGGCGGTGGCGGCGCTGACGCTCCGGCACCAGGTTGACGTGCGCGACCAGCAGCGCGGAGCGGCCGCGAACATCATCGGCGCCAGCACGGTCGGCGACCGCGTGACCCATCTCGTCTTCCTGCTCAGCGCGATCCTGATCGTCCTCGCCGCCGTCAACGCGATCTTCACCACGTGGGCCACGATCATCGACGCCCAAAAGTCCACGGCGCTCGCCCGCGCGCTCGGCGCCACGCCCCGACAGGTGAGCGCCGGCGTGACGTCCGCCCAATTGATTCCTGGCCTCGTCGCGGCGTGCGTCGGAATCCCGGCCGGCCTCGCCCTCTATCACCTCGCCGGCGGTCATCTACGGCACGCGAGCCCGCCCCTTCTGACGCTCCTGGCCGTAATCCCGGGCACGCTGATCGCCGTCGCGCTGGTGACCGCGATTCCCGCCCGGATCGCGGCGCAGCGCAGCGTGGCGGACGTGCTCCGATCGGACTGAGAGGCGGGTCGGCTCGCCGTCCCAACTTACAGCCAGGATTGCTGTCAATGTGTTCAGACAAAATTGTCAACAATCTCGTGTGAACTCTGTTAGGGTCGCGGCGTGCTCTCCCACCCCGGGGGAGCGAGGGAAAGGAGCGACATGCGTTTCTCAGCGCTGCTGACGCATGCCCGCCGTCGCCGCGTGGTCCCCGTGTTTGGTCTCGGGGTGGTGGCGATGGTGTGCTGCGGCATTCTTCTCGCGGTCCCCGCGCTCGGCCATGAGACCTCTCATGGCTGGCCGCCCGGGTCCTCGTCGGCAAACTCGGCGCCCTCGGTGTCGGACGCCCAGAGCATGGCGTCGTTACCGGTCCGGCCGGCCAAAATCTCGTGTGCCGCTTTGGCACAGACGCAACAGATCGGTGGCCTCGCGGTCACCATCGACGCGACGGAGGTCGGGCAGGCCTCGGCCACTTCACCGCAGTACTGCGCGGTCACCGGCCACATCGCGGGGAACATCGGTTTTGAGGCGCTCCTCCCGGTCTCGACCTGGCGTGGGCGCTACCTCCAGATCGGCTGCGGCGGTCTGTGCGGCAACATCGGCCTGAACGCGCCGGAAACGACCGACTATCAGCCGCTGCAGAATGGTTGGTTCGTGGTCGCCTCCCAGGACGAGGGACACAGCGGCAACGGGACGGCGTGGTCCACCAACGGGGCCCAGCGGGTCGACTTCGCGTACCTGTCCGACCACGACCTCGCCGTCGTCGTCAAGGGCCTAGCCAGCGCGTACTACGGCTACCGCCCGATCTACTCGTACTTCGACGGCTGCTCCCAGGGCGGGCACCAGGCGCTCACCGAGGCTCAGCGATTCCCGAAGGACTTCAACGGGATCCTCGCCGGTGCTCCGGCTTCGATCATGACCGAGCTGAATGCGGTGCTGCACGAGTACACCTACGCCCAGAATTACGACCATTCGTCTGGGACCGGTGACTACTCCGGGAACACGATCCTGGACCAGCCCGAGGCGAACATCGTCCTGAATGCCGCCTTGAAAGCGTGCGATCCGCAGGTGGGGCTGATGCTCGACTACCGCGCCTGCGAACAGAAGTTCAACGTCGACTCGGTCGAGTGCTCGGCCACGCTGACGACGAACTGCCTGACGCCGGCCGAGATCGCCGTCGTCCAGAAGATCTGGAACGGGCCGGTCGATCCCCAGGGCCAGCACCTGTACCCGGGCGGATATCCGCTCGGCAGCGAGTTCAACTGGAGCAACGGGACGAGCGCCAATCTCCCGCTGACGCCGGGAGGCAGCGTGACCCCAGCCGGGTTCATCACGGCGTGGCTGCAGTACTTCACGTTCGGTACGCCCGCGGACGGGGTCGACATCGGCACGGCCGGCGTCAACAGCGAGCCGTTCACGAAGTCCTACTTCGACGTGATCGAGCAGCTCGCCCCGTTCTGGGACGCCACCGATCCGAACCTGAGCGCGTTCCGGAACGCCGGCGGCAAACTGATCCTGTGGCAGGGTGAGGCCGACTGGTCGATTCCGACGATCAGCTCGATCGCCTACTACCAGGCTGTCCTGAAGGCGATGGGCGGTCAGTGGGCGACCCAGCAGTTCGCTCGGTACTACCTCCTGCCGAGCGTCGGTCACTGCGGCGGCAACGGACCGGATACCTATCCGGGCCTGGCCTCCGTGGTCAGCTGGACGGAGACGGGACGCGCGCCGAACGCGCTGACGTCGAACCAGTACGCCGCCGCCGCTGGTCCCCCGGGACCGCCGGCATCGTCGACGCCGATCGTCACCAGCACGACCGGCACGCCGACCGGGGATGAGACGCTGAGTATCCCGGCGCTCGGCGCGGCGAGCACCACCGCACTGACCCGCTCGATCCGGATCTTCCCGTATCCGGAGCTGCCCGCCTACAACGGCTATGGCAACGTCGACGACGGCTCGAGCTTCGTCGGCAAGGTGAGCACGGCGCTGCAGCAACCGACCCCGTGGATCGGAAGCTTCAACGCCGAGCAGACGTGGTGCGACACGAACGGCAACAACTGCTGGACCACGAGTGCGCACCAGCCGCCCTGGTGGAGTCGAGACACCGCTCGTGTGAAGCAGTAGCACCAGCGCGGACCGTCACGGCCCGCTAACCATGGGCCCCGCTCGGACCTGGCCGGGCGGGGCCCGTTTTTTGCCCGATCTATCTAGCTCGGGTCGTTCAGGTCGAGCACGGTGATCGGCGGCTCGATCTTGGCCTCCGCGTCCGTCGACACGATCGCCGTGCCGAGCGAGAAGAACTCGATCACGTGGCTGCCCCAGCCGTGGCTGCGCTCGGACAGCGACACGCCGACGATGCCCTCGGCGCCGAGCTCCTGCGCCTCGGTCTGCATCCGCTGCATCGCCAACTCGCGCGCCTCATAGAGCGCCTGGGTGTAGTTGGGCAGCTCGACGTTGCGCCCGGTCTGGGCGATCGTGCGCAACGGCCCGCGCCGACCCACGTGAAACACGCAGCTCCCCATCACCATCCCGACCGGACGGTGGCCCGTGCGCAGCAGCGTCCAGAACTCCTGGCCCGACAGGTCGCTCTGGAACGGCCGGCCGTTCGGCGCGCGGTGCAGCACGCCGTCGCGGTGCTTGACGGCCGTGCCGATCGCTATGAACTCGGCCATGTTCGGGCCCCAGTCGTAGCGGCCGATGTCGAGACGGACGCCGACGATCCCGTCCGCGCCGAGCTGGTCGGCCTCCTCCTCCATCCGCGTCATCGCGAGGTGGCGCGCGCTGTACATGGCCTGCGAGAGCGTGTCGAGCTCGCGGCTCGTGGTCGGCCCGGCGATCTGGATCCCGATGTGGAAGATCGAGCTTCCGACGACCAACCCGACCGGATCGAACCCGGCCTCGGTGACGAGCATGAATTCGTTGACGGTCAGGTCCGACGTGTAGAGGCCCTCGCGGTTCTGCTCGAGCCGCTCGACCCCAGACTCCGGTATTCCCTCAACCGACTTCGGGTCGTAATCAGTCATCCGTTTGAACTCCTCATCCTCATCGAGGTCTTGACCTCCGGCGGCCCCGATCGCGCCCCCGCCCCGGCGCGGGTCGCCGTGCCCGCCGCGTGCATCGTGATCACCCATCCCCGGCGCTCTATGTCGCTGCGACCGCTCACCCGATAAGGGAGACCGAGCCGCCCGACGTGCCAGCCGCGACGCGTCTCGGTGAAGGCGGACGCAACCGCGAGCTTCTCCCTGTGGACGTCGTGGGAGAACTCGACCCCGACCGCGCCCGTGGCGTGCGCGTCGCCCACCTGCCCGAGCAGCCTCGCCCGGACGGTGTCGCGGGCGGCATGGAAGGCGCGGCTCAGCTCCTCGAGCTCCTGGTTCTGGGTGAACTGTCGCCGCCGCTGCATCCGCGTCGAGCGCGACGGCGCGGCGAACCACACGGACGTCGTGGCCAGGAAACCAGCCGGTTCGTAGCCGACGGTATGCAGCCGCCAGTAGTCCTGGACCGAGACGTCGGTCAGGACCGGCCACGACGTCCCGTCCGAGCCCGGGACCCGGATCGCCGTCCCGGTGACGACGTACTCGATCGTCCCGCTCCCGAGGTCGTGGTCGGAGCGGTGCAGGTGGACGCCGACCACCGCATCAGCGCCGACCTGGAGCGCCTCCTCGGCCAGCCGGTCGAGCGCACGGCGCCGAGCCAGGTTCCACGCGTCGCTCAGCGTGTGCAACTCGCACACCACGCTCCAGCGCCATTTGTAGTTGCGCACCTGCGCCATCGAGGGCTCGCCGTAGCGGTTGGTGACGGCGTAGCCGGTCGGTCCGGGGCCGCCGTACCGCATCGCGGCGGTGGCAATGTTCTGCGTCGGGTCGAGCGCCGGCAGGTACTGCCACCCCGTCCGGACCACGCTCGCGCCCATCACCTGGGCGAGCGGCTGTGGCCCCATGCGCTGAAGCAGCGCAAACTCGTTCACCGACAGACCGCTGGTGAACAACGACCCACCCTGGCCGAGCAGCTTCAGCCGCTCCTCGGCCGCACTAGGGATGCCGCCCGCCTCGATCCGCGCCAGCTCGCCAGAGTGCTCTTCGTCCTGCTCCCCGCCGCGCGCAAAGAAGCCCATCTGCACGGCAGCCTATAGCCTCAAGGCATGGACGACTACACCCCCCAGCAGGTCGCGGAGCTGCTCGCGCAGGGCGAGATCCAGCTCATCGACGTGCGCCAGCCCGAGGAGCGCGAAGCAGGGCGGATCGCCGGGGATCG
>DATBYI010000240.1:0-3326 GCA_036513815.1 Solirubrobacteraceae bacterium | reverse complement strand
GTGATGGACGGGCTGAAGGAAATCGGCGTCGACGTTTGGTTCAACCTGGGCGACCGCGACCTCGCGATCGGGGTCGAGCGCGCCCGCCGGCTCGAGCTCGGCGAACGGCTCACCGACGCACACCAGGCAATCACCAAGGCGCTGGGAGTCCCCGGCACCGTCCTCCCCATGTGCGACACGCCCGTCCGCACGAGGGTGATGGCAGCCGACCGCTGGTGGCCGTTTCAGGAGTACATGATCCGAGCGGGCGGCGCGGCTGGGATCGCGGACCGGGTTCAGGACGTCGAGTTCCGCGGGGCGCGCGCCGCCCGGCCCACCCCCGAGGTCGAGCAGGCCGTCGCCACCGCGCGGGCGATCGTGATCGGGCCCTCCAACCCGGTCATCTCGATCGGTCCGATCCTCGCCCTTCCGGGACTCGTCGAAGCCCTCCGCGCCAGCGCCGCACCGGTCGTCGCGGTCAGCCCGCTGGTCGGCGGGGAGGTGGTGAAGGGACCCACGGCTGCGTTCATGGAGTACACGGGACTCCCGCTCTCGAGCGAAGGGATCGCCGCGTACTACGACGGAGTAATCGACGGGCTCGTCGCGGACGAACGGACCCGTCGCGTCCCCGTCCTCGAGACAGACGTGCTGCTGGCCACCCCCGAGCAGCGCCGACGCGTCGCCGAGGACGCGCTCGGTTTCACGCTCGCCCTCAGCTAGCCGGCGACGCTCAGATACCGTTTCTCCCGCCGATGCGAACCGCAGCCATCCTTCCGGTCAAGAGCTTCGACCAGGCCAAGCAGCGCCTGCGTAACGGCCTGGCCCCCCACGACCGCCGCGCGCTGGTCGAGGCGATGTTCGCCGACGCGCTCGTCGCACTCGGCCGGGTCGCGGCGCTCGAGCGGATCGTCGTGGTCAGCGGCGACCGGATCGCCCAGCGGATCGCGGGGGGCTACGGCGCGACCGTCATCGAGGACGAGGAGCGAGGCCACAACTCGGCCGCCCTGCGCGGCATCGAGGCTGTGCTCGAGGACGGGATCGAGCGGGCGCTGCTCGTCCCGGGCGACTGCCCGATGCTCATGCCCGCTGACATCAACGCGCTCCTTGAGCATCCCGTCGGCGAGCGCTCCGCCCTGATCGTCCCCGACCGTCACGGAACCGGGACCAATGCCCTGCTGCTTACTCCGCCCGATGTCCTCGCGCCGAGCTTCGGTCCCGACAGCCGGCGCCGCCATCTCGCCGAGGCCAGCGCGGCCGGCGTCCCCGCGGAGGTCGTGGAGCTCGACTCACTCGGGCTGGACATCGACACCACCGACGATCTCGAGGCGCTGCAGCGCCGGCTGGGGAGCACCCACGGTGGCGCGGCCCATACTCGTGGGATGCTGAACCAGCTGCTCCGCGCGCGCTCCTGAACCGTTGTCCCTGATCTGGTGCTGACCGTTACCGCAGTGCAGGGGCTGCCCGAGATCCGGCCCGGCGACGACCTGGCCGAGATCATCGCGTCCGCCCTCAAGGTGCAAGCGCACGAAATACGCGACGACGACGTCATGGTCATGGCCCACAAGATCGTCTCCAAGTCCGAGGGCCAGATCCGCCACCTGCCAGAAATCCAACCGGGCGACCAAGCCACGGAGCTGGCGGACAGCCTGGGCAAGGATCCGCGACACGTTCAGGTCGTTCTCGACGAATCGCAGGCCGTGCTGCGGGCCTCGGGCGGCGTCCTCATCTGCGTCACCCACCACGGCTTCGTGTGCGCCAACTCCGGCGTCGACGCATCGAACGTCCCGGGCGAGGAGACGGTGGTCCTGTTGCCCAAGGACCCCGACGCGTCGGCCCGGCGGCTCCGAACCGACCTCAACGATCGTCTCGGCGCAAAGCCCGCCGTCCTCATCACCGACTCGTTCGGCCGCGCCTGGCGCCAGGGGCAGGTCGACATCGCCATCGGCTGCGCCGGGCTGAAGCCGCTCGAGGACTGGCGCGGGCGCGCGGACGCCACCGGCCGCGAGCTCAAAGCCACTTGGATCGCGGTGGCGGACGAGCTCGCCGCCGCGGCCGACCTCGCGCGCACGAAGGACGGTGCGCTGCCCCTAGTCCTGATCCGCGGCGCCGGCCGGCACGTCACGGCGGAGGACGGCCCGGGGGCCGTCGCGTTGATCCGCCCGGAGGCGCAGGACCTGTTTCGATAGCCGCGCCCGCGTCCGCGTCCCGGGCCGGGTCGCGACGATCACAGCAGCCAAAACGACGGCCACGCCCGCGAGCTGCACCCCGTCAGGCGACTCGCCCAAGATCAGAGCGGCCAGCCCGACCGACCCGACCGGCTGCACGACGAGGATCAGCGAGGTGATCGCGGCGGGCAGGCGCGGGAGCGACGACGTGATTAGCAGCCAGCCGATCACCTGCGAGGTGAGAGCCAGCACGATCAGCCAGCCGACGCCGGGCCATCCCGGAGTCAGATCGGCATCGCCCACGATCAGGCCGACCAGCACCGCCACGACCGCCGCGGTCGCCGTCGCATCGAACAGCGGCCCGGCCACGCGACGCAGATCGAACGAGCCGCGCCGCAGGAGCATCAGGAACCCCACGTAGGCGACGCCCGCGGCCAGTCCGAACACCGCGCCGCGCCCCGGCTCCTTGCCATAGGCGCCGTGCTGGAGTGCGCCCGAGATGAGCACCACGCCGACGAGCGCAATCGGGAGCGCCGCCAGCACGCGGCGGCCGGGCCGCTCGCCCAGGATCGCCCACGCCACGAGTGGGACGAGCACGACCTGGATGTTCGCCAGCACTGTGGCGAGGCCGGCGCCGACGTCGTCGATCGAGTGATGCCACAGGATCAGGTCGGCCGCGAAGAACACGCCCGCGGCGACCACGACGCGGCGCTCCGCCCACGACCGCCGCCCGAACCGCCGGTCCTCGAGCCACGCCAAGAGACCCAGCACGGGCAGGGCGAATCCGCACCGGAAGATCGCCGCCGTGGAGGGCGAAGCGTGGCTCAGCCGGACGAGAATGCTCGAGAACGCGATCGCCAGCGCGCCCAGGACCGCGCATACCCGGACGACCCGGCCATCAGCCAGCCAGCGCTCCACGGCTTCCAGGCTAGAGCGCGGGTTGGGTGGGTCCTAATTCCAAAATGTCCAGGATTACTGCTGCGTGGTCGCCCCGATGGCGTGAAAGCCACCGTCGACGTGCACGATCTCGCCGCTGATGGCGCGGGAGAGATCGGACAGCAGGAAGCAGATCGTGTCCGCCACCGGCGCGGGGTCCTCAACGTCCCAGCCGAGCGGCGCCTGGTCACGCCAGAGCGTGGCCAGCTGTTCGAACCCGGGGATCCCACGGGCCGCCACCGTGCC